>JABXHO010000167.1 GCA_013373595.1 Flavobacteriales bacterium
ACCTGTTTAAGTCTGGACTATAGCATGTAGACCGACCCGATCGCTATCGGGAAGCGCCCCGAGAAATCAATCTTTGCCGAATACTAGGAAATGATTGTACATCTACTTCATGTCCTTTTTGGAGACAAAAGAGAAATACTATTCACCCCTCGAAAAAGGGAAACTACTCCCAGCTCTTTTTCATTGCATGAATATCACTTCTCAACAACTTTCTCTTACCATTCGCAAAGTGTCTCGAATAGATTAGATCATTGTTCTTTAGGTCGTAAATAGAAATTTCTGTAAACGTGTTGAACGCGAAGTAGAGCAAACAGTATTTATCAAGTTCTCCGGCTTCTTTCATACGTGCATATCCCTCAACCGAGACTTCTTTGAACTTAATGTCTTCCATTGCCAAAGCGTCTTTACTCACGTAATCAATCGTTTCCCCTACAATCAACAAAGTTCTACCTTTCAATGCTTTTGACTCTGGAAGTAGAGCCTTGTAAATGCCCTTGTACAATGCAATACCTATTTTCTTAATTTCATTATCCTTGATTACTTTGACAACATTATTTAATCCAGAAATAGTTAAATCCAAATACTGAAACATAGTAGTTTTATCCTCCTCCTGGTCATACCCATTTGTTGCGATAAAGCCAATCATTGAGTATTTTGAAATTTCACCGCTCTCCAAAAGATTAAATGGGAGTAATCCAAGAACGTTTCCTCCATCGTCGTAAAAATTGCCTTCTATTAAGAAAATTTCATCTCCGCTTAACTTTACCGATTCGTCACTTGGATCGATTATAGTGACTTCCGTGATATCCCAGTTCTCATTTAGTGCAGTGATAAACGCTTCATTTCTCGCGGAATCATCTGTTTTTATGAAGAACAATCCGTTTTCCATTAAGCTTTTGAATTCTTCTTTGTTTGAACTCTTATAAAAAGACTGCCCAAAAGTGCTGTGAACGCATAGAGCTGCTAAAACGCAAATAAATAATTTCATTTCTCTTTTTTTGTTACAATTAATTTAGAATCGCGCAAAATACGATTTAACACGGAGAGTAAGATGTAAAGATTTGTTTTAACTAAACTTTTTATTCTTGACACTTCATTGAAATTGGCAAAGCAAAATCCCGCGCTAGGGCGGAATGCGGCAGCTCCTGATGCAAAACAGGTTGTGATGCTGTTTTCGAATGGCACTGCGATCAGCAAGTGACCTTTTCGGAAACTAGCAGAACACCTGTTTAAGTCTGGACTATAGCATGTAGACCGACCCGATCGCTATCGGGAAGCGCCCCGAGAAATCAAACTTTGCCGAATACTAGGAAATGGCTGAATAATGCATTCAGCTCAACTCAACCCCCTACTTCAAGAGTTCTTTCATGCTACAACGCTCCGCAAAAATACCAGCGAGTTCAGAAATAGCTACGCGCTCCTGCTCCATTGTATCACGATCGCGGATCGTAACCGTATTGTCTTCCAATGTTTGATGATCCACCATTACACAGTAAGGAGTTCCCATTGCATCCTGCACACGGTATCGACGTCCTGCAGCACCTTTCTCATCATAAATACAGTTGAAGTCAAACTTCAAGTCATTCATAATCTCATGTGCCTTCTCTGGCAAACCATCTTTCTTCGTTAATGGCATCACGGCAACCTTGTATGGAGCCAATGCTGGAGGTAATGATAAAACAACACGTTCAGAATTGTTCTCCAGTTTCTCCTCTTTGTATGCTGAACTTAAAACGGCCAAGAACATGCGATCCAAACCAATTGATGTTTCAACAACATAAGGTGTGTAGCTTTCATTCAATTCAGGATCAAAATATTGCAGTTTCTTACCTGAAAGCTCCTCGTGTTGCTTCAAATCGAAATCAGTTCGCGAGTGAATTCCTTCTAGTTCCTTGAATCCCATAGGGAAATCGAACTCGATATCACATGCCGCATTCGCATAGTGCGCCAACTTCACGTGATCGTGGAAACGGTAATTCTCTTCTGGAATCCCTAATGCTTTATGCCATTTGATACGCTGATTTTTCCAGTAATCGTACCACTTCATTTCCTCACCAGGACGAACGAAGAACTGCATCTCCATTTGTTCGAACTCGCGCATGCGGAAGATAAACTGACGTGCAACAATCTCATTTCTGAACGCTTTACCGATCTGTGCAATTCCGAATGGAATCTTCATACGACCCGTTTTTTGAACGTTCAAAAAGTTGACAAAAATACCCTGAGCTGTTTCTGGGCGCAAGTAAATCGTAGAGGCATCACCTGCTACCGATCCTAATTCTGTAGAAAACATCAAGTTAAACTGACGAACTTCTGTCCAGTTCTTCGTTCCAGAAATAGGACAAACAATTCCTAAGTCTAAAATCAGGTCGCGAACACCTTCCAAATCGTTAGCGTTGAGGGTATCACGCATTCGATCTTCGATATCTTTTATTTTGCCTTCATTACGAAGTACGTTTGGATTTGTTTTTCTAAACTCCTCCTCGTTAAAATCGTCGCCAAAACGCTTCAACCCTTTCGCTACTTCTTTATCAATTTTCTTTCGAATTTTTTCGATTGCATCTTCAATTAAGACATCCGCACGGTATCGTTTTTTTGAATCTTTGTTGTCAATCAATGGATCATTAAACGCATCCACGTGACCTGAAGCCTTCCATGTTGAAGGGTGCATGAAAATTGCTGCATCCAATCCGACAATGTTCTCGTGCATTTGCACCATCGCTTTCCACCAGTATGATTTGATGTTATTTTTCAACTCAGCCCCTAATTGGCCGTAGTCGTACGTAGCAGAAAGTCCATCGTAAATTTCAGATGACTGAAACACAAAACCATATTCCTTCGCGTGAGAAATAATATTCTTCAGATTGTCTTCTTTTTGTTGCATGGACGCAAAGATAATTGAAGAATTGATACGAACTTTGGGTTTAGTGGTAGAAATTCGCACCTATTTCCTACAATTCGGCAATTTATCCGAAAAGCATCTTCGAAAGCAAAATTTCATACCCCCGATCAGGCAACCCCTTCACCAAGCACTTAAAGTTCAGTTCATCCACATAGCGATGTAAATAATATTCATCAATCTGATGATACTGTCCAATAACAGCACGTTTCAACTGAGTCCAAATCCCCCTATTCACCAAGTCACTTATTTTAAAAGTAAAAACCCTCCGAGATATGGAACTTCCTCTAAACTTTCGACTCTTAAATCTTTCCTTAATCGGTGGGATATATTTAGATGTTAACATCTCCAGGTTATTCTCATCTAGTGCTTTCCTTATTTTCATCTGCAAAAGCCACGCGGTATTCTTGTTCACGCAAATATCCCTCGACAACTGCATCGCCGATATTCCTTTCTTGGCAGATAATATCAAACAAATAGCCAACAACCATTTTTGAAGAGGTAGATTACTACTATGAAACACAGTACCTACTGTCACACTATATGAATTCTTGCAACTCAAACATGTATGCCTCAATTTTTTTGGACTACTTTTCTTACTCCCACAGTAGGGGCAAGTTGGCACATTGTTCCAACGTTTTTTCTCAAGATATTGAATGCATTTTTCGTGCGAATTTAGATGCTTGGAGATATAGATTATATCCATGATAGTGGTTTGTTGATTAGGTATAATTAAGATACGAAGTCCAGAAAGAATTACCAAGCTTCACCGTAAAAAAATCAGTTTAAAGAGAAGAGTCATTAATCTTTCCCAAAGGGAAAAAACTTCTCGATAGTGATAATGCACGTCGGAAAAGCAAGCTTAGCCGAATACTAGGAAATAAGCGAATCGTAATCCAAAGCAGTATTTATAAAGGGTGCCTTCCGATAGCTATCGGATCGGTCTTCATGCTGTAGTTTACTCGTAAAAGTCAGCTCAATGTGGTTTTAGCTGTTAATGTCTTATACGCACAACCTCATATTCGCGATGTCTTTTTCCTCGTAAAGCTGTCGCACTCCGCCCTGGCGCGAACTTCCGAATCAAAACCAATTTTGCGATGAAAAGGATACAATATCGACCCATCCACGACTAGGACGTATTGAAAAAACCTATCTTTGCAGTCAGATGGCGAAAATACGTGATATCGACTTGGGAGATTTCCCACTTTTGCTTGCTCCAATGGAGGACGTGAGCGACCCTCCCTTTCGTGCACTCTGCAAAAAACACGGGGCTGATTTGATGTACACGGAATTTATATCGTCAGAAGGATTAATTCGAGATGCAGCAAAGAGTGTAACAAAGCTCGACATCTACGAATATGAACGCCCCATTGGAATTCAAATCTTTGGCTACGACATCGAAAGTATGAAGCTAGCCACGGAAATCACAGAGCGTACCAACCCCGACATTATTGATATCAATTATGGTTGTCCCGTTAAGAAAGTAGCCTGCAAAGGTGCTGGTGCTGGAATCTTGCAAGACATCCCTAAAATGGTCAAAATGACTGCTGAAATTGTGAAGTCGACAAAATTACCTGTTACCGTAAAGACGCGACTTGGGTGGGACGAAAACTCGAAACATATTGTTGAAGTGGCAGAACGTCTTCAAGATGTTGGTATTGAAGCAATTTCCATACACGGTCGCACTCGTAAACAGATGTATAAAGGTGAGGCAGATTGGTCACTCATTGCTGCGGTGAAAGAAAACGCTCGAATGCATATCCCAGTATTTGGCAATGGGGACATCGACACTCCAGAAAAAGCGGTATTGTACAAGGATCGTTATGGTGTTGACGGACTCATGATTGGCCGAGCGAGTATTGGCTACCCATGGATTTTCAATGAGATAAAACATTTCCAAAAAACGGGAACACATTTGGAAAAGCCAAGCGTAAAAGACCGTGTTGATGCAGCCATGCAGCATTTGGAAATGAGTGTAGAATGGAAAGGCGAAACACTTGGAATCGCTGAAATGAAACGTCACTATACGAATTACTTCAAGGGGATTTCACATTTTAAAGAGTATCGAATGAAACTCGTTACTTCCTTCGACCTGCAAGAAATCAAAGACACCTTGAATTACATTGGTGAAAACGCGAATAATTTCGAGTTCGCACACTAAATTCTATTTGGATTCCCTCGTTTCTTTCTTCTGAGTCACCTCAGAAATCCTTACTTTTATCGAGCAAAATTTAGAGAGACATGCGTACCTATCAAAGTTATATCCTTGGTCAATGGACTGAAGGAAAAGGAGTTGAAACTACATTATACAATGCCATTAATGGTGACCAACTTGGAACTGTATCCAGTGAAGGGTTCAATTATGCGGATATTTTAGAATATGGCCGCAAAACTGGTGGTCGACCACTCCGAAAAATGACCTTTCAGGAACGTGGACGCATGTTGAAAGCGCTTGCGCTTCACCTTTTAACAAAGAAAAAGTACTATTATGAAGTAAGCGCATGGACAGGAGCAACAAAAATTGATTCATGGATCGATATTGAAGGAGGAATCGGAAACTTATTTGCGAATGCTTCTTTACGTCGACAATTTCCAGACTTGCCTTACTACGTAGATGGAGTAGCTGCACCACTTTCAAAAGAAGGTTCGTTTATCGGTCACCACATTATGGTGCCAAAACAAGGTATCGCTGTACACATCAATGCATTCAACTTCCCGATTTGGGGAATGCTCGAAAAAATCGCTGTTAACTTAATGGCAGGTGTACCAACAGTTGTCAAGCCGTCAGAATATACGTGTTACTTGACAGAAGTAATGGTGCGTGACATTATTGACTCAAAAATTTTGCCTGAGGGAGCATTACAATTGGTATGTGGACTAGGTCGAGGAATCATCGATCATGTTCAGAGTGAAGACACGGTAACGTTTACGGGATCTGCATCAACGGGAAAAATCCTAAAATCATTGCCGCAGATTGTAGATAATAGTGTTTCCTTCAACCTTGAAGCCGACTCTTTGAACGCTACGGTATTAGGTGAACACGCCAAGCCAGGAACTGCTGAATTTGATCTTTTCATCAAAGAAGCTACAAAAGAAATCACTGTAAAAGCGGGACAAAAATGTACCGCTGTTCGTCGAATTCTTGTTCCTGAAAATTTAGTGGAGGAAGTACAAAATGGGATTTCCCAGCGTTTGGCAAAAACCGTAATTGGAGATCCAAGTCAAGAAGGTGTTCGAATGGGAGCACTCGCAACACGTACACAAGTTGACCGCGTTCGTGAAAATGTTGAGCTTCTTGCCAAATCCCAGGAAATGGTTTTTGGAGACCTCGACAACTTCGAAATCCAAGGCGGTAGTAAAGAAAAAGGAGCTTTCTTCTCACCTGTTTTATTCTACAACGACGATCCTTACGGAAAAACCGATGTTCATAACATCGAAGCTTTTGGACCTGTCTCAACCATCATGCCCTACAAAAACATGGATGATGCAATTGAAATTGCGCGCATGGGTAAAGGATCTTTGGTTTCTTCTATCGTTACACCAAATGATGAAGAAGCGCGAGAATATGTTGTTGGAGCAGCAAGCATGCACGGACGAATTTTAGTTCTCAATGAATCATGTGCGAAAGAAAGCACTGGACATGGTTCTCCCATGCCATTACTTACTCATGGTGGACCAGGTCGTGCTGGTGGAGGTGAAGAAATGGGGGGTAAACGTGGAATTTTGCATTACTTGCAACGAACTGCGATCCAAGGACACCCAACAACCATCACCGAAATCACCCAACAATTTCAAGTTGGTGCCGCTCAGCCAGAAGCAAATCCTCACGTATTCAGAAAGCATTTCGAAGAATTAGTGGTTGGCGAAACAGTATTTACGCACAAACATACCGTGAGTGATGCGGACATTGTGAACTTTGCCAATGTATCTGGAGATAATTTCTATGCACACATGGACGCGACCTCACTTGAGGGAACTATTTTCGAGAAACGCGTTGCACACGGATACTTTATTCTTTCAAAAGCAGCAGGATTATTCGTCGATCCAAAAAAAGGTCCGGTACTCTTGAATTATGGTATTGACGAAGCTCGTTTTGTGAAGCCAGTTTACCCTGGAGCAACAATTGGTGTTCGCTTCACCGTGAAAGAAAAAATTGATCAGGAAAAACGTTCAGAAGACGATATCGCGAAGGGAATTGTAAAATTCTTGGTGGATGTTTATGATGAAACTGGCGAGACAGTAGCGTTAGCGACAATATTGACGATGGTGAAGAAAATTGACCAATCGCTCTAATTTTTAGCGATTTATTGTCAGGTGACGTGCATACTTAAATGTATTTTAACTACATTTAAGCTTATGCTATCCATGAAAACAATACTACTCGCAGCAATTCTGCTAGTTGCGTCAACCACTTTCGGTCAGAACAAGAACGTAGGAATTAATACGAATACGCCCGACCCTTCGGCCGTACTTCATCTTGAATCAGATAATCAAGGACTTTTGGTTCCGCGTTTGACAACCGTGGAAAGGGATGCTATTGCAGCGCCCGCCGTTGGACTTATCATTTATCACACAGATGAATTACAGGAAGAAATTTGGAACGGGACCTGCTGGGTGCCAACGTACTTAGAAACGTGCGACGATTGTGAAGTCGATATTGCCTTTCAACAGGCGACTTATAATATAGATCGAATGACAACCATGTCCATTTCGGCACCTGTTACCATTACGCAATCAACACCGGGAGGAACAGTTCTTCCAGTTGATTTGACCGTGGTTCATACCTTTACAGAAGAAACAGATGTTACCTTGAGTCAATACTCCGTAACAGGAACAACAACAATCAACGTTGATATCCAAACAAATGTATTCGAACGCGGTGGCGATCATTACGTGACCATTTTCGCGAATTGTGGAGAACGTATCGTTGCAAAAACTTTGGTCATCAACGTTGCCATGTGCGACCTCGTGAGTATCACAACTGACCAAACGAATTACGACCTTTCAGCCAATGGAATTACAGGAAACAACTGCGTTGTTGTAACCATAGAAGAAAATGTTTCCATTCGATCAGCAGACGCTACGCAACCCGCTTTCACGACTGGTGCCATCAATCCAGCCTGTAAAATGGGAATCATTCACCGTGGTCTCGTTTTCGGACGCGGTGGCGATGCTCCAATTCAAATGACTGTTAACGGTCAAGATGGTGGTGACGCGATGATTCTTGGATGCGATACCGAAATTCGAAATACAGGAATGATCTACGCAGGTGGAGGCTCAGGTTTGACTGTTGGGTATTTTCAACCTGTCAACCTTGGACCATTTACCGTCTGTTTTGCCGTAGGAGCTGGAGGTAGTGGAGGAATGCCTGACGGATTGGGTGGTGGTGATACGCAAGGAGTTTGTAACATCATTCTCGGCTTATGGGAAAGTGGCAACGATGCAGAATCACTCTACGATGATGACGAAGGAGCCGCAGTGAGTAAGGGAATTTCTCAGCCTTTCGCTTTTGGTCCGATCCAAGGAACATTTGCCGTAAAAGCAAACGGCGGAGCGGGAGGTGATTTCGGTGAACCCGGAGGAACCATTGCCAATCCTGTAGATTTTACAGGAACTTCACTCGAGTTATGTGTGAACATTCCGTTTATCGGAACTATTTGCGCACCTGTTCCAGGACTCTCTGGAATTCTCAATGGAATATCAAATAGTATTTACAACGCCTTGTTGAATGTTGCTCCTGGTCAGGCTGGATATGCCATCCGAAGATCAGGTGTCGTGAATATTGAAGACGGCGATTATCAAACAGTTTCCATTCGTGGACAAATTGGAATTTAAGATGAAATTACAACACCTCATATTGGTTGCATTGGTAATGGTTTCAGGATGGGCTTCGGCCTTTGAAGGCATTATTCATTGCACAAAAACGCAAAACGGAGTCGTTACCACTTTTGACTTCTACGTAAAAGGAAATCAAGTAGCAATTGTTTCCAGTGACCCAACGGGCAGCTACAAAGTATTGTTGAACCGTTCCGCAGGTCAATTAAAGATCTGTATGGATGTACCAGAATACGATCAAAAAGGGTACTATTTGTATACCGCTGGCGCTGTCGAAAAGAATGATTCACTAACAATTTTGAAACAAGTACCAACGGATGCAATTGAAATTGACGGTGAGATGTGTCAAGGATACACCGTTGTAACGGACAATGGAAGTGCGATCGCCTATTTTGGTTCTGAAGAAGTTGACCTCACAGGATTCTCAGAATACTTTAACGATCCTGTTTATGAATTGTTAGACGCATTCAACTCGCCAAAACTCCCTAGGAAACTGGTTGTGAATAAGAATACAGGCGCCTACACAATTGATCTGGCAGCAGAGGCACAGAGTCTCGATGCTTCCATTTTTGAGGTTCCTGCGGGATACGAACAATTTCAAGTAACTGCTGAATAACCGTTCATGAAACACTTTGCTTGGATAGCGTTTTTGGTCAGCTTACCCGTTTTCGGGCAAGATGCAACGGTATTCAATCAATCGAATGTTCTGTTTGTTGCCGAGGATGCTGAAATGCATGTTTTTGGTGATATCATTACGGATGGACCTGTTTCGACACTTCAGAATGATGGATTTATCCAAACCTACGATGATGTCACACCTGGAAATTTCGAACTCCAAAATCAAGGTATTGTCTTTTCTTCAGGAGATTACCGAATTGAAAATGATTGGGTGAACAACGGATTATTACTTATTTCGGAAGGAATGGTTGAAATGTATGGTGCCAATCAATGGTTTTTAGGAGACAGCATCTCCCGTTTTTGGAATTTACAATTGACAGGAACTGATATCAAAGAGCAAGGTCAAGATATCCGCGTTCGTAGTATTTTAGATTTAACCGATCGAGAATTGGCTGTACATGCCGAAATTCTCTATGTAGACAGTTCCGATGCGAATGCCATCATTTTCGATCCTACTTTTGGCGCAGAAGGAACCATCAGTACAGATGAAGATGGTTTCATCAAAAAGTACCTACTCCAAAATGAGTTGAATGTTATTCCAACTGGATCAAGTCAAGGATCATTTCGTCACCGCCCAATCAAAGCGCTATTAACTTCAGGCGATCTAAGTGACACAGCGATCATTACGTTTCATCATCATTCACCTGATCTACTTTCTGCCTACGAAGCAGACATGGATACTTCACTGTGTAAAATCCAAAATCAGTATTTCTATACGTTCAATTCGACCAACCCAACCAACCGCTACCAACTTGATTTTGCCCATTACCCACCGCAAGATGGCTATTTTCCAGATGTGGCTCAGTGGGACAATCCGACGTGGCGTGTAGTCTACAATCATGCCAATTATAATGATCCTAACTACAGCTTTGTGAGTGCGTTTAACGAAACGGATTTCATCAACGAGCATTATACCCTTGCATACAAAACGCCTGTTGCTCCTTATCTTATTTATGACAGTACCGAATGTTATGACATTGCGGATTATCAAGTTGAAACACCGCTTGGACAACCTTGGTATGAATGGACCGTTGTAAACGACAATGGCAGCGCATTCGTAACATCGGGACAAGGAACTGATCTTGCTACAATCGATTGGGCAGGAAGCATTGGCGGCTGGATTTATAATCAATACACGGACACGGCTGGTTGTCCGTCTCATATAGATTCAATCAAAGTAATTGATGTGAGCGTAGATGCCGATTTTTACTATACACACGATTATTCTCAGGGAACTTCTACCAACTTCACGTTCGTGAATCAATCTTCCCAAAATACCGACGAAGCGATCTGGTTCATAGAGAATAACCAAGATTATTTATACTATCCGAATATTTTCTCACCCTATTTCTACAACTTTGAAACGGATGGTGAAGAAACCACTTATGAAGTGATGTTGGTCGCAAACAATTTAGAGCACGGCTGTACAGACACCGCGATACAAATCATTACTGTTCCTTCTATTTTTGTCTTTTACGCTCCAAATAGTTTTACTCCAGATGGTGATGCGTACAACGAAACATTCTTCGCCTATGCAACCGACATCAAGTGGATTGAAATGCAAATCTATAACCGTTGGGGTGAACTCATTTTTGAAGGAGCTGATGACAATTCTGAGTCTGTTGTCTGGGATGGAACTTACCGCGGAGAGTTGGTTCAATCGGGAATGTACGTCTATAAGTTTATCGTATGGCCCAACAATTATGATAGTGGAGAAAAATCCGCTTTCGAATACACGGGACACATCAACGTTTTGCGCTAATTGCTCTCGAAACTTCCTTCCAATTTCTTGTATACAAACCCGGGATCGGGATCAATTTTATAGGTGAACTCAAGTTTTTCTTCTTGAACGTCTTCCATTGAAATAAGCATTTTTGGAACGGTCAATCCGCTTTCATTTTCATGAATTATTTCATCTTCGAAAACACGAATGGACGTTGAAATACCCAAAAATTCTTCTGGTTCAAACGATACTTTGGATAAATCAAATTGCTTTTTGAACTGCCAACTTGTGTCGACTGGGAATTCGCGGCGTAGGAAATCAGCATCTACCCACATCAATTCACCAATGCGTTCTACTGAACGAAAATTTCCTGCTTCCAGCTGCATTCGGATGAGATCAAGGTCGATTGACTGTGGAATAAGCAGAGCTTCCGTTGGCATTTGACTCAATAAATTGGCACAAATCACTACTTGGAGTTCGGCTTGGAGTGCATGTTGCATGGTTTCACTTAGCAGGATGTCGTAATTGGTTTTTTTCGATTTCCTAGTATTCGGCAAAGGTAAAAGCACAGAAGTAGCATCCGCCACAAACACCCCTTCCACATGACGTTCGAAACCTAATGATTCAACAAGATGTTTTACGTTTTTCGCACTATTCGGGTTTATTTCGATCAATGTCACTTGTAACTCTTCCGAAGAAAACTGATCCAATAGAGGAAAAATCAAGGTTGCAAATGGGCCTGTTCCTGCATACACCAGTCGGACGGGTTGAATACCTTCCTCCAGTTTCTGATTGATTGCGTTTTTAGTTCCTCGAATGAATTTCAATGTCCGAATGTGATCATCCAGACAAGAAGCTGCCCAATTTAATCCGATGGCGATTCCCGTATTCAACTGAAGATGCTGTTGGTGTTCTCGCTCACTGAAATCGATCCTTGATGCATTCAGCAAACAGGTTTTGTACGCATTCAGCGCTGATTGCACCTCATCCAATGATGATTGAGGATTGAATAAAACGCTAGATATTTCGGATAGTGAAGGTCGCATGAACAAATTTAGTCAGTTTTATTTATTCTTCGAAGCCTTACGCGTTAGCGATGGTAGCGGCATCCTCCGACAATCCCGATAACTATCGGGGTGTCGGAGATATAGCGAACAGCGCGCCCCGATCTCATCCGAATATTATCGGATCGGGGAACGCCCTAAAAAACAATATTGCCAAATACTAGGAAATGCCTCTACCCCCCCAACAAAACGGGATTTTTCCAATTCGAAAGTGGAGGAAATGGTTTACTCTTTTACGAATTTGCTTATCACTCCGTAATCCTCGAGGCGAACAAAGTATATTCCAGATTTTAGAAAAGAGACATCCAATTTTGATGTCCCCATAACAACGTCTGACATCAATACCTTTCCTGAGACATCTACCAGCTGAACGGCCAATCTCTCGTTGGTATTAACGTCAACTGTGAGTTCATTCTTAGCCGGATTTGGGAAAACTGAGAACTGCGGTAACTCATGATCACCCACCGACAAAATAATATCGCTCTGCAATGAAAACACAACCGGAAGGTGATCCGAACAGTAGTAAAGTGCCATTAAAATAGAATCTGGAACGGTATTTCCTGATCCACAATTGAAAATATCGGTGTTGTAACACGTTCCGTTGTTTCCGAGCGCCTTGTATGTTCCCGTGGCATATGATAATTCTGAGTTCCCTTGCTGTAATTCTGTACTTTGAAGTACGAAGTCGAAGCGGTCATCAACTCCTCCCCCAGCACCATCAGACAGCGCATTTAATCGTGTTGACTGAGTCAGAATCTCTTTGTTTGGAAACGAAGAACTGTGCCAGTTTCCAGGCATTCCAATTGGGTCGACCATGGCGTTGTTTACTCCTGTTTCAATCAGGTGTTGGTACGCATCTTCGCTACTCGTATACAAATTGAAATCTCCCCCGGCTAGCACATAACTATCTGCGGGCAGTGTATTGATATCCGCACGCATCACCTGTGCCATTTCGTAACGCAATACTTCATTCGTTGTTCCTTGAGATGATTTTAAATGCGCTACATACACATGCAAGAACACTGTATCGTTGGTGAAAGGTAGATTCTCGTCGCGAATAAACAACTTGAAATAATTAATATCTCTATGACTTGTGAGCAAGTAACGTTCTTCGGCAATTCCGAAAATTTTCGTGTTGTAAATAATGTTCTGCTGCAGTTTGTACGATGTACTCCCCGATTGTTGCGCTACCCATGTTCCTGCCGCGAATTGATCCTGAGACAGTTCATTCATCACGTTAACAATTTGGTTCATCCCTCCTTCCGATTTCAACTCTTGAAGCATCAAGAGATCTGGCGTGTAATAAGAAAGTACTTTCTTGAGTGTATCTTCGCGGTTACTACCGTTTGGGAAGTTCAACACGTTGTAGCACATGACATCCATTGTCAGTTGTGAAAAAGATAACGAACTGAATAGCAAGGCGAAAATAAAGAGGATATTTTTCATTGGAGATAATTTGATGCAAAGATACGGCTTTATGAAAACATGAGTAGAGTGTGGAGTACTTCTTCCTATTTATGCCATTTCCTAGCATTTGGCAAAAGTGTATAGATCGTGACACTTCAGCTCGGCAATTTGCCAGATACTAGGAAATACCTTTTTCCGATCCTATGCCGTCAAAATTGAAGTGAAACTACAACTATCCTCACTGACAATCTGGGAAATAACGTGTATTTCGTTTGATGATCTCACTAAACTTATTCTCTTCGGAAGGATGGTATTCGAAGTAAAGCGTGTAGAATGTATCGCGAACGAGCGTCGTTCTCGCGTAGAAAATGCTTTCGTAGTATTTCCCAGAAACAACATACCAATTGTCTCTTTGACGTTTGTACGTAATATTTCGCTCTTCTTCGTAATATGTTCCGTTTTCCGTTGCACGCTCGAAGGCTTCTTCCGTTGTTTCATACAAGGCATTAAAAATACCAGAAGCTCTCATTTCACTCGATCCGTTCGCATTCGCAAAGGTATTTCCATCGTAATTTTCAGATTCGCCTTGAGGAGATAGGAAATTAGAAGGATATGATACACAGAAGTTGAAACGTTCGTTGTGATACGATTTCCAATCGGCGAGTGGTTGATCGGCTGTATTTATCTCGACTTGCTCCTCTTCATCACCACTATTCGATACAGTGCCTTCTTGAACTTCCCCTTCTTCCAGTTCAATTGTTTCGTCCTGATCGGGTGCTTCTCCAGAAGGTTGGTTACACCCCACGAATGCAACCATTAACAAAAGGCCAAGAAATAATTTTGATCTACACATCTTTCTGAATTTATTAGAACATTAAATATACGAATGGCGGTGACTCACTAGAAATCGCCTGATACATCAACAATATGATGACAGCTACGGAAACAGCTTGCAGCGGAAGCGGCATGCGCGTATACCAACCTTCATATATTCGTTTTACTTTGTCGGGCAACCAATGAATGATGAATCCTCCGAGCATAATCCAGAATACCGCTTGGTAGGTTGATAGCACCGTTACGAAGGTATCCCACGTGAAATTAAAGTGATTCCAAATTTGGTCGAGCATGATATTGGGCATCCCATCTTCTTCCAGTTTAAACCAAATTCGTGTAAAGGTGATGAAGTTGAACGTGATGAAAATCTTCCAAAAGTGAACGAAGAAATTCGACTTGTTCTCGTATGGACTGATTTTTTTCCAATACTTATAGATAACCAAAGCAACCCCGTTCATGGCTCCCCAAATCACAAAGTTTTCACTGGCTCCGTGCCACAACCCTCCAATCACCATGGTGATTAACAAGTTTAAATCGCGGTGTACGTAGCGCTTAAAATCCTTGAAGACCATCAATCCAATGAGGTACAATACGGTAAGTCCAGCGTAGACATACAACAAGTCGTACCACCCTGTGATGAAAATCAAGAAAACGAAAATGAAAAAGATAGCGATGTACGATCCGATGGTTCCTCCCCTGTTTCCTCCGAGTGGAATATACAGGTAGTCGCGCAACCACGAACCAAGTGATTTATGCCATCTTCTCCAGAAGTCGGCAACGCTAACGGCTTTGTACGGCGAATTGAAATTCTCTTTGAGCTCGAAGCCCATTAAACGGGAAAGTCCAATGGCAATGTCGGTATATCCAGAAAAATCTGCGTAGATGTGAAGTGAATAGGCCCACATGGCTAACACACTCACAAAACCAGGGTAAGCACTTGGATCTTCAGCAACACGATTGATAAAATGAACGACTAAGAAATCGGCGATCACTATTTTCTTTACCAATCCTTTTACGATTTGAATGGTGGCCCAACTGAAGTCTTTTCGCTCTAAACAGAACGGTTGACTAATTTGAGGAATGAAGTCGCGTGCACGTACAATCGGTCCCATTACCAGCTGCGGAAAGAACGACACGAAAAAGGTATAATGAAAGAAGTTTTTTACGGGTGTGATTTCCTTTCGATAAATGTCGACCGTGTAACTAATGTTCTGAAATGTGAAAAACGAAACTCCGACGGGAAGGATGATTTGAGAGATCAAAGAAGGGTCTGGTTTCGCAAACATTTCTTCTCCACCCCATGCCTTTCCATACTGGATAAAATAGTTTACCGCCTCGTAGTTCGTATTGAATACTTCGTTGAACGATTCGGTAAAAAAGATCGCGTATTTGAAGTATCCTAGAATTAATAAGTTGAATATTGCGGAAAATGCAATGATCCACTTCCTTCGAAGCTCACTTTTGGCGGCAAAAATCCTTCGTCCAAAGAAGTAGTTAATGATAATACTGACGATTAAAACCAGCAGGAACAAGCCTGAAGTTTTGAAGTACACATACAAACTAACGATGGTCAAAAAGACGCTTCGGGCCAATTTGTTTTTGTGTAAAAAGGAGAAGATGGCAAGCACCAAAATGAAGAACAACCAAAAGTTGAATTCGGTAAAGACCAGTTTTTCTCCATAGCCGATTTCCATCGAAAAGATGTCTGCAAATCGCTCCAGCGGGAATATGTTATTGAACCAATCCATGGCTAGTATTCGAGTGGGGTTTGTTCCATTTGATCCATGTATTTCAAAAATGCATCGATGTATAATTCTCCTTTAAAATGATAGCCTTCTGAGGTAAAGTGTATCAAATCGCTTCTCATGAGCTTATTATTTCTCCATGTTTTACTCGATCCCAATCCGCCCATAATTCCATACATATCCCAAACAGCCATGTTGTATTCTTCTGCCAACTCAACAATCATGGTTCGCTCTCGCGCGATATTTTTGTTCAAATATCTTCTTCGGTAATATGAATCGTTGGGAACGGTCAGCAACAAGGCACAATCTGGATTCGCCCTGAGCGCCATTTGCATCATCTTCTCAAGGTTTCTTTTGTACACCTCCGGTTTAAACTTCGCATAAGTGGTATTCCCATCATTTGTTCCTACGGAATACGCAAAGAAATCTGGAGGATATGTTTTGAGCTGTTCTTCGAATCGTTTATTATCGAGATAAGTGTACAACCCAGCACCATTTATCCCGATAGATGTATACGAAATTCCTGGCTCGTCATTCATCAAGATGAATCCATAGATTTCCAATTCTGGCACCTCGTTTTCTAATGGTTGAAATTGAATGTTTAGCGTATCTACTGGATCTGTCAGGTATACATCCGAATATCCAAGTTCCGGATTATGCGTTGTCTTCCAAACAAGCAATTCATCGGGGCCGAAATGCATCCAATACGGGAATTCACCAATGTTGTGAAAGATGCGCACATGATTGATAGGCTGAGGAACAGTAGTTCGGTCGTGCTTAAACCTGATCGTAATGGCCGTGTCAGCGCACGTTATCATGGCACCAAGTAGTCCATAATCCAAATCGTACTTCGACGGTCGGTGTGGTAAACATCGGTAACCTTGCCAAGTATTGGGAGAAGAAAACTCGTAATTACCCGGGTTATTTGTCTTCGCTAAATCGAATGGAAATACCCAACCACGCTCTCCCTGGAGTCCTTCCCAGTTTGTGGCAAGAAACTCACGCGCATCATGCGAATAAATGTCTGCCTGAATGTGCGATCCTCCGATGTGATAGAAATTCAACTTACCTTCTTTCGTTTCGATCATTTTCGAAAGCTTGCGATAAAGTGTCTCGAAATTGGCACTTCTTGCCGAATGAAATTTGTAATTATTCAGATCGTATTGAACAAACGGATAGATTGAACGGTACGCCGTATCCATATTCCGAAAATCGGGAACCTTGTATTGATCAAGCGGCACAATTGAATCTTGCGGCACGATAGAATCTTGTGCAACTGTCCAACACGACAGAAATAGAAATGCTATTTGAACTAAATACCTCACTAATTTCCTTTCCACGTGTTATATTCAGTCATGAGCGCATTGTAGAAAAGTTGCGCAGCATAGTTTGACCCCGCATTACTGAAGTGAATGTAATCTGATCCTGCCATTCCCTTTTCGACCCAGGCTGGCATAGAATTGTATCCTCCCATTGCTGCGTACAAGTTCCAATATGCCGATCCTGTTTCCTTTGTGGCTGCAATCATTCGATCGATACAGTACGGCAAAAGTGGATATGTATTGTACAATCCTTCTTCATATTTTGACATATCACTTGGTCCGATGACAATCACCATTGCCCCCGGATTCAAGCGTTTTACAGCGTTGATTTGGCCTTTGAAATAATTCGCAAAGTTTCGAACGGATGTACTATCGGTAAAGCTCGGAACCGAATTTCCACCGAACTGCATAATGACCATTTTCGTATTTACCTCGCGGTACATCGTTGCCAACACATTCTGATTCATGCTTCCCCAAACGGTACCACTCGATCCTCGCATACCAATATTGGAAACTTGCACCCCGTAATCTCCTTCCAGTGAGAAGGCACAAATGTTCGGGCTGATTTTCCCTGTAAATTCAAATTTTAATGGACCTGGTGTTGAGGCAAAGCTCAAGTGAACCGAATGCTGTCCCCCATCCATAATTAGGCTGTCTTCATGGATGATTTCCCCACCTTGATACACGCGCAGCATTGTTGGTGCAATACAACTGTTGTAATGCATTTTCACATTATTGAAGGAGCGCGCACGTGTTCGCGCTCTTGCAGACGGTCCTACTTCAATCCACCCTACTTGTTCTTTCAAGTCAAGGGAGTCGAGTGTGTTTTCTGTTTTTAATTCGTATTCTGGCGTAAACCGGGAAGCTGACGCCATAGCTCCGTATTTCCTGTTTTTTAATCGCTCGCCACCAAAGCACGTATATCGTTGGAAGTTTTCAGAGAATGTTTGGTCAAATGCATAGGTATTGTACACATTCGTTGCAGGAATTAACCCGGGACCATTTCCTCCAAATTGATTTTGAATGCGCTCGCGAATGAAACCTGTCATGCGATCGCCCTCAATCTGTGAATCGCCATAATGAAGAATTGAGATGCGCTTCTTTTCAGCTGCCGCGTTACTCATGGTTTCGAAAAAGCTGTTGAGGTTTTGCTTCCCAGCATCCGTCATTTGTAAGTTGACTTCGCTCTCTACTTCGTAGCTTCCTCCTCCGGGTGCTCCCATGTCACCATTTGATCCATTCGTATGCTTAACTAGTGGCTTCTTAGCTGGAATTTCAGCATTGAGTGAGGTATCTATTTTAAAGATATCCTCCACATCGGCATTTTCTTGTTTTTTCGGGTGAAGAAAATCTTCTTTGGTCATATACTTCACCTTTACTCCACCGATATTCCATCCGCCTTCGGGCACGAAATACATAACGGGAGCAAGAACCAGTAGTACACCTAACAGAAAAAGCAAAACATGTTGCGGCTTCAATTCCTTCATTTTTCAATTAAATTGTAAAATTAACGTGTTAGACTGCATCCTTCGCATGGATTTACAGAAATTATCAAAATAAAAAAGGTGAAAACTCTAAAAGTCTCGGTTGAACGATATAAATAGGCACATTTTTTAACATTTTTTTACCTGTGTTGAGTCGCATTTTCACGTATTTTTGTCGTTCAAGACCGCAATTATGAAAAAGTTTCTGTTTACTGGTGTCATCGCAGCTGTTGTAGTATCCTGTTCTACGTCTACTAATCAAGTAGCCGATAAAGAAGGTGGAAACACTGAAACGATTCAAGAAGAGGAATTGATCGCGGTAACGCCCAACCGTAAAATGACGACTGAAATTGATGGAATGACATGCGTTATGGGTTGTGGAGGTTCCATTCGAAAAGAACTTCTAAACACGGGTGCTGTGTCGAGATGTTCATTTGACTTCAAAGGAATTGGTGAAACCAGCTCAGCGACTATTGAGTTTGACAAAGACAAAATTTCTGCAGATGAAATCGCGAAGATTCTCTCAACCATGAATGAAGGTCAGTTTACTTTGGGAGAAATGTCCACTGAAACGATTGCTGTTGAAGTAGATGATTCGGAAGTTTCGGAAGATAAAAACACTTCTTCGAAAGATGATGTTAGTGCCATCAATGTTTCTACTTCTTCAGGGATTCAACTTCCTAATTTCATTGATTTAATTTCTGGTTGGTTGGTTCACTAATCGACCCTCGATTTAAATCGTATAGTTTCACGTCTCATTTTATTCCCTCTCAGCGGAATTACCTTTTTGATTTTTCATTCGACTTGTTCGATCGATTTTTCCTGATCCATGAAATGTCGTAGTTACTCGCGTTAGGGATAGCAATGAAAAGCCCACAGCTTGCGAGGACTTGCAATGGATAGCCCGCTCGAACGCCCTAAAAACACTTTTTTAATTACTCTGATTCTATTTCCTAGCTTTTGGCAAAGACGCTATTTTGGTACGCCCAAGACGTAATAAATCTTTATGGCTCCGTTTTTCACAAAGCTAAGCTCCCACTCGAAGGAATCTCCGTTTTCTAATTGTCCTATGATTTCATTCAATTCCTTTTCCGAATAGGTGCGCAGAACAGAAACTAACCCGTCCCACCAAACAAAGATCGGAACGATCGGAATGAGGTAGGTGAAGATGATTCTCCCCAAACGAAACGGACGAATGAACGGGGTCATGAAAATGACATTAATTGGTGAGAAGAAAAATTTGATGAAATCTCCGACACTTCTTTTCTGTGCTTCAAAAGTGGCAATTGGACTCTTGGCATCCACCGCATTTTGAAAAATTTGCTGCACTTCTTTCGGACGAAAATGGTGTAGGGAAAGAAATTGGGTTCTCATTCCCTTCAAACGACTTGGAACATCAAGCGCATTCACGGATTCTCTTTCGAATGTAAACACCTTCGGGTTTTTCGCTTGCGTTTGTTCAAATGCCACGATATTGGGATAGAAGTCCGTGAGCCGTACATTGACATCGGGCATTTCCTCTGCAATGTGCTCCGATAACTTGATCCAACCTCCACCGCCGCCTGATGCGAGGTCAATAATCTGCTTCTCCTCCGCTGCATCAACACCTTTCTTTAAAATTGGCGTGATGGTTTTATAGAAATCGAACTTGTTCGCAACCGCCTGAAGAAAATCGGTCATGTAATTCCGAATCGCCTTCGGAAACCATTTTAAATCTTCAAATTCGACGAGATGTAATCGAGCCATGACCGATTCAATTGTAGAGGTAAATGTATGCGTTGAGTGATGTGGCTATTGCCAACCAAATGGCGTAAGGGAGAATAAAAAGTGCTTTCCATTTCAAACTACTACTGAACTTGAACAGGAAGTAGTACACAAGTAGCGTGAGCGCCGAAATGACAATTAATCCAAAAAGTACTTCGTGGTAATAGAAAAACACGGGATTCCATCCGACATTCAAAATCCATTGAACTACAAAAAGTGTGATCAACATGGATTTGTCTTTTGCCACATCATAGGAAAAGGTCATAAAGAACGAAAAACAGATCATTATGAATGTCCACGCCGCCCCGAACACCCAACCTGGCGGTGTCCACGGAGCTTGATTCATATTTACGTACCAATCCGAGCTTACTCCCGTATTCGTGAATAAACCTCCAAGTGCCAATGCTCCAAAGTTGAGAATAAGAAAAAGAATGAGTCGTTTCCAGTTCATGCTGTTCGTTTTTACTATTAACTTGAGTTGGGAATATACTACTCCAAACTCAGGTTTTTAAGTTAAGCATTTTTTAAACGAGTGTTGGAATTTTGACCCGAAGATTAATCTAAAACTTCTGCTGATCCTCTTCGTTTCAACACGATCTCTAACGCAATAAACGCCGCACAGAATCCCCAAACAGGTATCGCCGCTTTATCCGTATCGAGAAAATTATTGAGTACACCATGCACGAAGTAGGTAACCAAGGCTAAAATCATTGACAAAATGAGTGTTCTCATTTCTCGGTCTTCACTCGGCCATTTGAGGTACAAGGTGATTCCTTTGTAGAAAATCGCAATGACAATTAGAATCATTGCCACCAATCCCAACAAGCCCATTTCGGAAAGTGGACCGAGATACTCGCTGTGTGCATTCCCCAAATCTCCGAAATTGGTAGAGATGATGGTTAAATTTTCTGGATCTTGAAAGCGAGCATATTCGAAGGCGTAGGTTCCAGGACCAAATCCAAACACCGGGCGCTCTTTGAACATTTCAATGGCACACGACCATCGGTTCAAGCGTTCCAGATTCGATGCATCCGTAGTAACGTTTGCCGCACTTTGCAGTCGCTCGCCAAACTCCTCCGTTGTGTGTTCGTACTTATTTCGTTCCAACTCCATTTGAATGGCGTCTTTCGAGAAATACAGAAATGTTCCCAAGACAACAACTCCCGTTGCAATCCATGAAAATTTGATTTTCAGCTTTATCGCTGCAAGTACACACAAAGCCGCAACAACACTCAGCCACGCAGCTCGTGTATAGGAGAAGTAAAGTCCAACCAGAATAATCAATGCCAATCCGATAATGGTTACCTGCATGAGTGGATTGTGCTTCTTCATGAAATACAAGCCAAAAATCAGTGGTGTCACAAAGGCTACGGCTGCCCCATAAATTGTGTGATCTTTGAAAAATGGCCACATCACCCAGTGCCCTTCTTTTTCACCGAATCCATAACTGGCGTGAACGATCAAGGTGTAAGAGATGGCTACCGTCATCCCGATGGTGAGCAACCAAACAAAGGTTTTGATGTATTTCGTGTGTTTGAATACACTCGGTCCGTAGAATAGAATCGGTATAACAAACCACAATTTCGCTAAAAGAAATTTAAACGAAGTTAATGGATGTTCGCTCGTAATGGATGTTATAAAAGTCCACATTAGATAAAACGAAACCGCCCAAATGATAGGGTGTCTCCAAATTTCCTTCTCGAAAGCACGGTCTTGAATCTGTCTAAGCACAAGCAGAATCAGTAAACCAAATAATATGGGTTCGGTGGGAATAAAAAGTCCAAAGCTTTCGGTGTATTCTTCAATATTTACCGACAAAGGCGTAAACAAAGCCAAGGCTAAATATGTCCACTGAGTATATACAATTGCAGCATACATTGCCAATAAACCGACTGGTGCTAGCGCTAAATATTCCTGATCAATCCATACCAAATAGCAGGACACGAGAATGTACGCTAAACTCGCGAGGACAACAAAGGTATGTGATCGAAAAAGTTGCAATTATTCCATTTTGCGAAGCTTCGCGATACGATCTTGAACAAGCAAGGCGAAGATGACAAAGAAAAAGACTCCCATTGTTGCCAAGAGCACAACGATCATACGCTTCGGTTTCGCTTTTTTATCAGCGACAACAGCAGGTTCTACAACGAATTTATGGTTGAAGTTGGCATTTGCATCCGATTCTGATTGCTCATAAGAATCTTCAAACTTCGTCAACTTAACAATTCGCTCATCGCGCAGTTGTTCCAATCCATCAAAGCGAGCACCGTACTTAATGTTCACATCAATTTGGTTCTTTACGAACGCTTTATCAGCTGCACTTTTAGATTCATTGTATGCTTGATACAAGTTTGCTCGACCTTCGCTTGTTACAACTCCCATTGCCGAAAGGCTATCCAGTTCAGCCAAAATACCGCTGATTTCCGTTTCCAACATCTCACGCTTACGTTTCGTGATATCGAATGCTGGAATGGTACGCTCTTTCACCATGTTGTTTTTCACGGTATCGATCAAATCGACAATTTTATTGGCAATTTCTGCAGCTAAAACTGGATCACGATCCAATACATCGATACTGATAGAGCCGTACTTTGTACGTGAGAATTGAATATGGCTGTTGTATTCTTGTCCCAACTTGAAGTAGCGATTCTCATCATTAGGGTCGATCTCGTAATGGTTAAACAAGTCGAAACGATCTACAATTCGGTTTCGAATACGTGAAGATTGCAAGATTTGCAGCAATTGCTCTGCTTGCTCCTCTTCCCCAAAATCCATTGACGAAGCTTTTGCATTTCGTTGCTCCGAAAACGACACTGTACTCGTCGCCGTTGGGAAAACGATGGCAGTTGATCTGAACAAAGGTGTCAGGAACAATGAAATAACAATGGAAGCAACAAATGCAATTCCCGTTATGATGATTATGATTTTTCGTTTCCGCCAAATAAATAGCAGAAGATTTTGACTTTCATCCTGAAAATCAGTGGTGCTCTCACTCATAGTTCATTTTTTCGTAGCGCGAAGTTACTATTTCTAGTTGAGTCTATTAACTGAGAAAAAATCAAATTATTTTACGCCTCTATAATTTCTTCTGAAGGCGATGATGTGAAGATGGATTTAAGTTGCTTAAAATCAAGCAGACCAAAGGTAAACATACCCGCAATTACCGCCAATCCGATGAGTGCAAACCACCCAAAAGTTTCTACTTCGATGAAGAAACAGAGGGACCAAACAAATGCAGAGAAGCCGATAAATTTTAAGACCTCGATGATCGGCAAGCTCAACGAAAAATGCTTCATACAGTAAACGATTTGCACCAACGAAACTGCGGCTTGCGTGATCAACGTTGCGAACGCAGCACCACTCGCTCCGAAGGAAGGAATCAACAAGATATTGGCGATCACATTTATGAGAATCCCGACAGCTGAAACCGTATTGAGAAACCTCAATGATCCGTTTGCCGTGAGCAAGGTTCCGAATAACAAATTGGCAGACATTCCCACAAATCCAAGCATTAACCATTGGAAAGAGGGTGCGCTTTTGGGCACATCATGATCGTAGATCCAACCTAAAATGAGTTCTGCGTTGAAAAAGCAAATGATTCCTAATGCAACTGTTCCTCCGAGCAATAATTTGGTGGCTGAGGCGAGTATTGATTTAAAATCTTCTTTTTGAATCAACAACTTTGAAAAAATTGGATAAAGTAAGCCTGTGAAAATCATCACGAACATGAAAAGTGCATCAAACAAACGAAACCCTTGAGCGTAATATCCAGCTTGTAAGCTTCCTTTCGGATGAAGTTCGGCAATCATCACAGAATCGGTACGTGTGTACAATTGCATGAGCAGAATCACCAACGCGTAAGGCAAACTTTTTCGTATAATCGCCATGGAAAAATGACGGCGAAACGACAGTTTTGGAATTCCTGTTTTTCGGAGCAACAAGACAATTGCCACGAGAAATGCCAATCCGTAACAGATTGTCTGAATCCAAACAAACCATTCTATTTGGAAGGACTCTTCATTATTCGGTAGATACAAGATCGCTCCACAAAGAAGGATCAATAACAGACGATCCAAGATGCTTAAAACGGCTTCGGTCTTGAACATCAACATCCCATTAAAATAGCTTCGCGCAAAGGCAATCGTTGATACAAACAACTGATTGAGCACCAGAAAGGAAAGCAAGTAAATTTGAAATTCATTCCAATTGAACACAAAAGCAGCGGAATAGATGACAGCCGCATAAATCACAAATAGAAACACCCGAAGCGTTAAGATTTTACCCAAATACGAAACGGCTACCTTGGGATACTGCGCCACATGCCTGACCGTATAATTATTGATTCCGAAATCGGTTAGAATATTTAGGATGAATGTAAGTCCGATTAACTGAAAGTAGATTCCGTATTGCTCAGTTCCAACAACATTTTGCACTTCGGCATCAATGCCAAAAATAGCGATGGGTTTGATGAGTACATTCAACACCATCATGAGAGCAAGACCGGAAAAAAACTTTCGTTGCATTTATTGCCTTAACGCAAGCCAACTGAATGAATTGCTTAGTTAGCGGTAAAGATAAAATTTTGAACGTCGTGATCGTCGCAATTATAAGGAACGAGTTGATCGCCTTTCATAGCGAAGGTTGAGTAACCTAGCTCTTTCAGCAATTCAAAGCATTTTTGACGATTTTCGTTTTCCCACAATTCCGTATAGATGATCGGCTTGTGCTTCGCCAATAGGTTTTGCCCTCCCTTCAAGACGAAGTATTCGAAATTTTCGACATCCATTTTGATTCCTTGGATCTTCTCCTCCTCGAAGAGTGAATCCAACGGTTTAATCGGCACTTCAAACTCCTTTCCTTCGTTCCATTCAGTGATGGAATCGTGTTTCACATGACTCAATCCTTGCATTTTCGCCCCATCCTTTTCAGGAAGAATCATCTTTACCGTTCCATCGGAATCTCCCAAAGCAATTTCATGGAAAACGACATTCTGCAATCTGTATTTTGCAATGATCTTCTTAAAAATAGCACGGTTATCGGGCATTGGCTCAAAAGCATGAACGGTTGAATTGGGTAACTTTCGTGCTAAATGAACAGTCATTACTCCCAGATTGGCACCAATATCCAATACAACGCCATCGCCATCCTTGAGCATACCGAGGAAGTGAAAGAAGTCGTTTTCTTTATGATCACGATGGAGTGTGCGAATTTTAAACTTGGCAAATACATACAAATAGGTTCTAAAACCGAACAGTTTTTGCAATATGTATTTGATCCACGTCTTCACTAGAGTAATTGAGCGCGCAAAGATAGCAAAAAGACGCAAACGCCTTATTCGTTACATCTGAGATATCGTGATCTACACCTTTGTTTTCTCGAAGAAAAAAATAATCAGGGGTATCCTACACATCGGGAGAAGATTCAAACGAGCAAAACTAATTTTTAACGACTGACAACCAGTTCTGCTATGTATAAGTGGTCAACAATCATGCCACTGCGTATTTATACCTGATTTTATATCGAAAATAAACATTACATTTCATTTATCTTGGTAATGAGCAAGTAACGAGTTATATTTCGACACTAATTACACACAAAAACTATTACACTATGAAAAAAACCACTACAATGGTTGCCATTTTTTCTATTGTGCTATTCTCTAATGCACAAAATGAAGCAACCCCTTTAACATCTTTTTCAAACACAATTGCTACCGAAGAAGTTAAACAGGAACCTGTAGCTTCCTCACACGGAATCGATGTCTACTACACAGCAAACTCGGATCTTTCAGGAAACACATTCTTGGACATTCATTTTGTTAACACCAGTGATGAAACATTAACTTTCGACTGGTTGATTACAAAAGAGGGACAAACCTTCAGAAGTTCAAAATCAGTTTCAATCAAGCCTGGAAAGTCATTTGACGAACGCTCAACTTTTGAGGTAAAAGGAACGACTGATTTATCAGAGTACGCTATTACACTACTAATTAAATAATCAACCAAATGAAAAAAACTCTACACAAATTAAGTTTCGTTGTTGCAACATTCTTTTTGTCAACAACTGCAAACGCACAATGTCCGACAATTACTTGTCCCGGAGACATTACTGTTAACGTTGACCCAGGTACTTGTGGTGCACTCGTAAACTACACAACACCCGTTGGAACAGACGCATGTGCTGTAACATCATCAGGAAATGTTCTGTTTGTTAGTGACGGACCAAACAGTACAGCAACAGAAATCCCTGCTGAATTAAGTGCAGCTGGTTACACCGTAACATCAGTCTATGACGATCATGATGCGACAACAAAAGATAACGCCACTCTTCAAGCAGGAGGTTTGTCGGCATATGACGTTATTTTCTGGCATGCTTCAGGAGCTGGAGGATATGGAGACACGCATAGTCCTGCAACCTTTACTGCATTATCTTCCTACGTGAACGCTGGTGGAGCCGTTTTCATTACGGGGTACGATGTAATCGCTAGCCCAAGTGATCAAGAATTGATTAACTTCATGGGAGGAACAACTTCGTCAGATGGTGGTTCTCAAGGTACGGAAACACTCGTTGGATCTAACTCACTTACAACTGGTGTAACAAACATCGTTGGATTGACATTGAACTCAACAGGTGATCACGATGGTTTGAACAACTTACAAGCAGGAACCGTTGGAGTAGCAACAAACCCAAA
>JABXHO010000083.1 GCA_013373595.1 Flavobacteriales bacterium
CCAATGTAATCCAGAAGTGAGCATATCCCAACTTCTTGTTCATCATCTTTCCGTACATCTTAGGGAACCAGTGGTAGACTCCGGCAAACATACCGAATACCGCCGACAGTCCCATTACGACGTGGAAGTGGGCAACTACGAAGTAAGTATCGTGCGTTGTGATATCCAAAGCAGCATCTGCAAGGATAATTCCTGTTACACCTCCTGTAATGAACGTAGATACCAATCCAATTGCGAACACCATTGCTGGCGTAAATACAATCGATCCTTTCCAAAGCGTTGTGATGTAGTTAAATACTTTTACGGCTGAAGGAATCGCAATCAAGAGTGTTGTAAATACGAAGACACTACCCAAGAACGGGTTCATACCTGTAACGAACATGTGGTGTGCCCATACGATGAACGAAAGGAAACCAATCGCTAAGATCGAACCAATCATCGCGCGGTAACCAAAGATCGGTTTACGTGAATTCGTCGAGATGATTTCAGAAGACAATCCAAGTGCTGGTAACAATACGATATATACCTCTGGGTGACCTAGGAACCAGAACAAGTGCTGGTAAAGAATAGGTGAACCACCATGGTTTGTCAACATCTCACCTTGAATGATGATATCAGATAGGTAGAAACTTGTTCCAGCCAAACGGTCCATCATCAATAGTACTGCTGCTGAAAGAAGTACTGGGAATGAAAGTACACCAAGGATAGCCGTTACGAAGAACGCCCAAATTGTCAAAGGCATACGTGTCATTGACATTCCTTTTGTACGAAGGTTCAAAACAGTTACGATGTAGTTCAATGAACCAATCAACGACGATGCGATGAAAATAGCCATTGACGCCAACCACAATGTCATTCCAAGTCCAGATCCGCTTACCGCTTGCGGCAAGGCAGAAAGTGGTGGGTAAATCGTCCAACCTGACATTGCAGGTCCTGTTTCAACGAACAATGAGACGAACATCAAACCAGAAGAGATAAAGAACAACCAGTAAGAAAGCATGTTCAGGAATCCTGAAGCCATATCTCTTGCTCCAATTTGGTAAGGAATCAACAAGTTTGAGAATGTACCAGACAATCCACCTGTTAATAGGAAGAATACCATGATAGTACCGTGAATGGTTACCAAGCCGAGGTACATGTCCTCAGAAAGAACTCCTCCAGGTGCCCATTGATCACCAAGGAAGAACGATAAGAAATCAGAACTTTCTCCTGGCCAAGCCAATTGGATACGGAACAAGATTGATAACAACATTGCAACCACCCCCATGAACACAGCAGTCATCAAGAACTGCTTACTGATCATTTTGTGATCCTGGCTAAAAATATATTTGGATACGAAGCTTTCTTCATGGTGCCCATGATCTTCGTGATGTCCGTGTGCGTCGTGTGCTACTGCAGCCATTCTATCCTAATTTTAATTTATTTCTAATTCGTTTTTTACTTTATTGAGCAGGTTCTACAGGAGTTCCCTCTGTTCCTTCTGCTTCAGCGTTCGCTTCGTCTTCTCCTTCACCTTCATTCTCTTCGGGTGCTGGAGCTGCTTCTACAGGTGCTTCGTCACTCTTATTGAAGGTATGTCCAAATGTTGCTGGCTCAACAACCCAAGCCCCGCTAGCATCTTTTTTACCTTTCATTTTCAAGTTTGCCCAAGCATCGTAAGCGTCTTTCTCCAATACAACAATGACCATTTTCATTTTGTAGTGAGATCCTCCACAAATTTTGTTACAGTACAACATGTAGTTGAACTCATCCAAACCACGTGCAACACGCATTTCCTCCGTTGTTTTGTCTGGAGTAAATTTAAAGCGAGTTGTCATACCTGGAACCGTGTTCATTTGCGCACGGAAGTGTGGGAAATAAGCTGAGTGAATCACATCCTTCGAACGGAAGTTGAACTCGTATTCTTGACCTTTACACAAGTATAAAGTATCCTTTACGATGAAATCATCTTCTGCCCACTTATCGATTGAAGGATCGTGTTTTGCTTTCATTTGATATAACAAACGAATCAACTTTTCTTTATTCTCCAAATCAGTACGCTTTGCATCACGTATTTCTGGAGGGTAGATTCTTGAACGATCATTCAACTGAGCTTCCAAGGAATCAATTCCAGTTAATCCAGACTGCATATTTTCGATTGCCAACTGAATAGATGCAGTTGTCATCAACGCCAATTCATTTTTTGTATCTTCAGTCAATTTGTAATCGAATTTTCCAAGCTTATTGTCTTCACCTGAGTAGCGTGCTGTCCAATCAAATTGTTTCGAGAACAATTCAACAACAATTGCTTCGTCTGGTGCTGCATCAGTAACCTTGTTCCAACTTCTCAATCCGAAGATGATGATTACCGCCAAAACGATTGCAGGAATAACTGTCCAAACCATCTCCAACTTGTTATTGTGAGGATAGTAGAATGCAGGAATACCTGGTTTCTTAACGTATTTAAATGCGAACCAGAACAACAAGAAGTTAGTTAAGAAGAACACCGCAATAATGATGAAGAAGTTCAAGTTTAACAACCAGTCTAGCTCGTGACCGTGAACAGACGCTGCTTCACCACGTCCAACCCAACCGAACTTGAAGATCAACCAGATAAATCCTCCGAAGAGAACAAACATGAATATCAGCATCAAACCAGCGTTCAATCGGTTTTCGCGTTTGGTGATATCGTGCTCACCCGTTTTACGCATTTTCGAAGACAATTCATAGAGTCTCATCAGTTGCGCCGCAGCGACAACTCCAACAACTATGACTAATAATATGATCAATTTCGTTACCATCTCTTTCTGTTATCTATCAGTAGAAAAATTGTTATTAAATATCGTGATGAATACTTTCATCAAGGAACGGGTGATTAACTGGGGTCAGCGGTGCTTTCGTCAGATTTGTCAATACAACGCGTATAAACAATCCTAAGAATGCGAGTGCCATACCAATTTCAAGGAATCCGATGCTTGCTTGCGCTCCCATTGAACCACCTGAAACCATGATGTACACATCTAGCCAGTGACCAACAACAATTACCAATCCAACGAAAATCAAAATACTTGCGTTTCGTTTAGCGTCTCTCGACATCAAGATCAACATTGGAAATGCGAAGTTGATGAAGAACATTCCGAAGTACAACAATTGGTAATCTTCGATACGTTGAATGTAGTATGCTGATTCTTCACCGATGTTTGCGTACCAAATCAACATGAATTGAGAGAAGAACATGTATGACCACAAGAATGAAGTCGCGAATGTCCATTTACCGATATCATGAATGTGCGAATCGTTCACTTTTGGTAAGTATCCTTGTTTTTTCAAGTACAATACCAACATTACAAGAACTGTCATTGTTGTACACCACATACCCGCGAATGTGTACCATCCGAACAAGGTAGAGAACCAGTGAACATCGATTGACATGATCCAGTCCCAAACAGACGTTGAGCTAAATACTGAGAAGAATACCAAGAACAATGCACCACGACGGTAGTTCTTGAAGTGAATTTCTGTTCCACCTACTCTATCTTCTTCCAAAGAACGCATTCTAAATCCGCGGTAGAAGATGTAGTATGTTGCCATGTACACAATCGTACGCAACCAGAAGAACAATTCGTTCAAGTATCCTGACTTTCCAACAACCATTGGATCGTAGTGATGAGAACCTTCTTTGTATACTTCAGGGTCCATCCAAACGTAAATGTGTCCGTGTGCTCCGTGTGTGAATGTCAATGTCAATAATGTTACCAACATCAAGATGATACCAACTGGCAAGAAACCAGCCAATCCTTCAATTACACGTTTTACTGTAGCGTACCATCCAGTTTCCGTAGCATACTGTAATGCTAAGAAGAACAACGCTCCCAGTCCAATCGAGAAGAAGAAGAAACTGTTAACGAGTGTATTTGACAGTAATCGCGTTAGGAAGCTTTTATCTTCCATGTGAACGATCAATCCGATGACCAACATTAGCAATCCTCCCGCCATTAGCGCGATGGTTAGCATTTTGGCCTTATTTGCAATTTTGAATTCCATTTCCTAGCTCTTAATTGTCGTATCGTTATATATTATCCTCTTCGTTTTCTACCTCTTCTGTAGTTTCATCAGTAGCAGTTGGTGCTGAAGTAACAGCTACCTTTTTGATAACACTTTTCTGCCCTTTGTCAAGAACCACAGATTCCATAGCTGCTTTATCGTAATCCGCGTCTTGGAACTTACGAATGTAGTGTACCAAAGACCAGATTTCTTTTTTATTCAACAAAGAAGCGTGTGATCCCATCATTCCTTTACCGTAGTAAATAGAATAGAAGATTTGTCCGTCAGATAAACCTGTTTTGTCCTTGTAGTTTGGAACCCCTGAGTACGCTCCACTTTCCATCATTGGACCGTTTCCATCACCTTTTTCACCGTGACAGTGCATACAGTTGCTCGCATACAATTTCTTAGCATTGGCGAGTGTCAAATTCTTACGTGTAACGTCACCATCTTTCTCCGTAACTGAGATCTCCATTTTCAACGGATTCCACGTCCATGCTTTAGCATCGTTCTCGTAAGTATCTTCCTCTGGATCGGCGAAATCAAATCCGGTAAGACCGTGTGTTCGACCAAAAATATAATTTGGTTTGATACTCCATGGCATCATTAAATTCACTTCTTCCGCATCTGTACCGTAGTAAGGAATCGTACCATGAGGTGGTGTTAATGCTGATTGCTCCATTGCCAATTTTGCATCTTCTCTACCTCTTATCTGACCATAATCTACATATGGTTCGATAGCTGGAGAACGATACATATCAGGCATGTATTCTAATCCAGAGCTGTCTTTATCGGAAACACATGATCCAAACAGAACAACCGAAATTGCCGTTAGCATCACTCCTCCTACCAATCTGACTTTCATTTTCATTTTTCCGTGTATTACGTCAATTGACTCTACGTATCTCTATATCTCTTTTTGGTCTAACTCGATCACTCCTGTATCTTTCAACATTGTTTCCAATTCACTTGAAGAGAAACCATCGTTTTCAGACATGCGCAATTCCATTACGAACTTATCATCTGTAGTTCTTGGATCTGGATTTTGCGCTGGCATTCCAGGAAGCGTTTTGTTTACGATCAAGTATGTTATAGCCATTCCGTGTGCAGCACATAGTACTGTAAACTCAAAGGTAATTGGAATGAACGCCAACATATTCTCAAGGTAAGTACCGTTTGGTTTACCACCGATGTTCATTGGCCAATCTTCAATCATGAAGTAGCGCATCCCAACGGTTGCAAGTGTCAATCCGATCAAACCATAGATAAAGGCCATGATCCCCAAACGTGTATTCTTCACTCCAATTATTGGATCAATTCCGTGAATTGGGAATGGAGAAAATACCTCGTTAATTTTAACTCCTTTCGATACCAACTTCTTTGCGCCATTTTTTAGCACATCGTCGTCATCGTACATTGCATAGATTACTTTATCCGCTGCCATCATCTATGAATTTGATTTGTTCATTAATTCTTTCGCTTGTCCAGCCCAATCATCTCTCTCAGCACGACCAGGGAACGAACCTGTCAATTCATCCAATAGATCGTACTCTTCTTTTGTCATCTTACTTACTTGCTCGTAAGTATAAATGCCAATCTCGTTTAATTTTCCTTCGAGGACTGGTCCAACACCTGAAATTGCTTTCAGATCGTCTTTATTTTCCGCAGAACCTTCACCTAACTTCGACATCAAAGCTGATGTTTTAGCCGCTGCTTCCTCTGCAGTTAATTCTTTCTTCGCTTCCGCCTTAGGTGCTTCAACTACTGGTTGCTCATCTGCTGATGAAACCACTTTGTGAGCAACTGGGTCTGGAGCATCGTGATGCTCGTCTGGTGCATTTTTGTATGATTCTCCTGAAGACTTCAAGATTGTTTTCACCTCGTTCAATGCCAATACTGGGAAGAAACGTGCGAACAACAAGAAGAATACGAAGAACAATCCAATCGTTCCGACATACACACCGATATCAATGTGACTTGGGAAGTGCATACTCCAAGAAGATGGAAGGTAATCTCTGTGAATAGATGTTACGATAATTACGTAACGCTCGAACCACATACCGATGTTTACAACAATTGAAATAATGAATGTAAACAACAAACTTGTTCTCAATTTCTTGAACCACATCAACTGTGGAGAGATCACGTTACATGTCATCATCGACCAGTATGCCCACCAGTATGGTCCAGTTGCACGGTTGAAGAAGGCGTATCCTTCATATTCAACTCCTGAGTACCATGAGATGAAGAGCTCGGTAATATAAGCTGTACCTACGATGGAACCTGTCACCATGATTACAATGTTCATGTACTCGACGTGTTTCGTATGGATATACGCTTCGAGTCCCATTGCTTTACGCATGATGAGCAATAGCGTTTGTACCATCGCGAACCCTGAGAATACCGCCCCTGCAACGAAGTAAGGAGGGAAAATCGTGGTGTGCCATCCAGGAATTACCGAAGTGGCGAAGTCAAATGATACAATCGAGTGAACCGAGAATACAAGTGGTGTTGCCAATCCTGCCAATACCAATGAAACAGTCTCGAAACGGTTCCAGTGCTTTGCACGTCCAGACCATCCAAAAGAAAGAATAGAGTACATTTTCTTTGGAATCGGTTTTTTCGCACGGTCACGAATTGTAGCGAAATCAGGAATCAATCCGATGTACCAGAAAACCAATGATACGGATAGATACGTAGAGATCGCGAATACATCCCAAAGAAGAGGCGAGTTAAAGTTTACCCATAATGAACCGAATTGGTTTGGAAGAGGCAATACCCAGTATCCTAACCAAAGACGCCCCATGTGAATCAACGGGAACAGTCCTGCCATAAATACAGCAAAGATTGTCATCGCCTCAGCAGAACGGTTAATCGCCATTCTCCATTTCTGACGGAAAAGCAAAAGTACAGCAGAAATCAAGGTTCCTGCGTGACCAATACCTACCCACCAAACGAAGTTGGTAATATCCCAAGCCCATCCAATGGTCTTATTCAATCCCCAAACTCCAACTCCTGTCCCTAGAAGGTAAAGGATACATCCTACACCATACAAACCGATGATGAGTGCGATGGCGAACAAAATGTACCAAGTTCTAGGAGCTTTGTCCTCGATTGGACGACATACATCCTCTGTAATGTCGTGATAAGTCTTGTGACCTAAGATGAGGGGCTCTCTAATTGCTGCTTCCTTATGCATTACAATTGTGTTTTGTTTCTATTATTCTTAATGACCGTTTCCGTGCTCAGTTTCACCATGTCCCGCTTCCGCTTCGTGTCCACCGTGGTGAGCTTCTTCTTTCTGTAACTTATCTAACAACGAATTTTCTTCGTTTCTTACTTTCACTTTGAACCAAACGTTTGGCTTCACACCAATTTCTTCCAATGCTTGGTAAGAACGTTGTCCTTCTGCAGATTTACGGATCGCAGATTCTGAATCGTTCCAGTCTCCCACGATGATTGCATTAGTAGGACAAGCATCAGCACAAGCCGTAGTGTAATCTCCGTCTTGAACAGGACGTCCATCCATTTTCGCTTCCAATTTACCTGCTTGGATACGTTGAACACAGAAAGAACATTTCTCCATAACACCACGCGTACGAACGGTAACATCAGGGTTCAACACCATACGACCTAGATCGTCTTGTGCTGGGTTAATTTCTGTGAATTTCTTGTATGATGGGTAGTTGAACCAGTTGAATCGACGTACTTTGTAAGGACAGTTGTTCGCACAGTAACGTGTACCGATACATCTGTTATACGTCATTTGGTTCAATCCTTCATTACTGTGTGTTGTTGCAGCCACTGGACAAACTGTCTCACATGGAGCGTGGTTACAGTGGTGACACATCATTGGCATGTGAACTACCGCAGGATTTTCTGCTGGTACCTCTGCCGCATGGTAATCGAACTCATCTGTACGTGTACCTACTGCAGCTTCCACGTCCGTAGCGAAGTAACGGTCGATACGCAACCAGTGCATTTCACGACCTCTACGTACTTCATCTTTACCAACTACTGGTACGTTGTTTTCTGATTGACATGCAACCAAACATGCACTACATCCGATACAAGAAGACAAATCAACTGTCATTCCCCAACGATGTCCAATATTTTCAACTGGATGTGCATCCCACAAATCGAACTCACCAACTGGTGCTTTCACGTGGTTACCGTCTTTGTCCAACTTAGAAAGCATGTGCTCTGGGTTGTACGCAGACTTATCTTTTTTCTTGTAGATGTCGAATGTTGTTTCACGAACAATCGAGTGACGCGCCATTGACGTTGAATGGATTTGCGTTCCTGCTACAAGGTATGTTTCTCCTTTTGGCGATACTTTCGCTCCGGACGCATCGTAGGACAATGTTCCGTTTTCAGTTTTAACGAATGGGTAAACGTTGGCTCCAATTGGTTTTGGATTACCATTCTCCAACATTACGTTTCCACCGTATTCTTTTGTTTGGTATGCAGCTGTTCCAATGTTCTCACCGTTTGCTCCACGACCATAACCTAAGGCTACACCAACTGTTCCTGGTGCTTGTCCTGGCAATGGGTAAACAGGTAATGTAACTGTCATACCTCCAATTGTAAGATCAGCCAAATCCAAACCACTCTCTTGATCGAACGTAGTCGCCATTCCCTCCATTTCTGTTGGGTTCATGGTGATGTAGTTGTCCCAAGTGATTTTCGTCAATGGATCTGGAAGCTCTTGCAACCATGGGTTGTTTGCTTGATTACCAATTCCGATACCTGCTTTTTGGTACAATACCACCTCTGTTCCACCTCCTTTTGGAAGCTTTCCTGAAAGTGATGATAATGCGTTATCATTAAAAGCAGGTGCTGTTGGTGCTGCAGGTTTCGCTGGGCTTCCACTTGCATGTACCATGTGATCCCAGTAGTTTCCGAAAGTTCCGTATTCAGCTTGCGCCTCTGGATCCATCGTGTACCCCCACTGTTCCCAAGTTTCTTGGATGAAATCGTATCCTACTTTTGAGTCTTTTCCTCCGCGTGATGCTTTTCCAGCCCAAACCAATACTGATTCAAGTGAAGAAGCCGTATCCGCTAGAGGACGAATTGTTGGTTGTGCGATTGCATAGTGACTTGTTGTTGGATTGTAGTCCATCCAAGCTTCTAATGCGTGGTGATCAGGAATGATCATGTCACAACGATTTGCTGTTTCATCTGCGTGAGATGAGATCGCAATCTTGTTTTTCACCTTTTTCAAGGCTTCACCAAGTTTCTCACCCATTGGGTGCGTGTAAACTGGGTTTGTATTCAAGAAGATAACCGTATCAGAAGCTTTTCCTTTCACTACATCAGAAACAAATTTGTTCATTTTCGCATCATGCGATTGGAACAAGTTGATTGCTTCGTTTGTATTGATTGTTTCAGAGTAAGCTCCGAGTTTATCGTTAATCTTATTTGTAAGGATTTGTAGTGCTGTGTTGTTAGATCCACAAACTACAATTGATTTTTTCTTAGATGACTTCAATGCTTTTACTGCACCGTTCACCGCTTTTTGTGCTTTCTCGCTCAATTTAGTAGACACACCTGAAACAGATACACCCAAACCTTTTGCGATAGCTGCAAGTACGTTTGCGTATTCTGAAGGCTTCACCATTGCACGAACATCAGCATTAGAACCCGTAATTGACATCAATGCCTCAAACTGGAAGTGCTTTGACATCCAATCAGCATCTGGATTACGTGTTTCAGCGTATTGTCCAGCGAATACTGTTGGCATCAACCATGTTGTAAGGAAGTCAGCTCCAACAGAAACAATTGTGTGCGCTTTTGAGAAGTCATATGTAGGAATGATTCCATTCCCATTCATTTCCAATCCGAAAGTTTTCTTGTTTGCTTCGCGCATAGCTGCGTAAGAAACGGCATCGTATTGAATATGTTCGAAACGATCGTTCGTAATAGAATTATCTTCATTACGTGTTCCTCCTAATGATTCAGAAAGATGGTTGATCGCTTCCATCAAAGAAGGGCTGATAATTGAGTTCGAAACAAGTGTAACCTTGTTTGCCGACTTCAACGCCGTCTTTACTTTCTTATCTACTTTAGAGAAAAGGCTTGCTTCCCACTCTCCACCTTTCTTCAATTGTGGAGTTGTTAATCGCGAGCTATCGTATAAACCAAGAACCGACGCAATGATTTGAGCATTTGCTCCACCTTTCGTGATTCCTTGATCCTTATTTCCTTTGATGTAAATTGGACGTCCTTCTCTTGTTTTTACTAAGATACTAGCGTAGTTGTTACCATCGTAGTACGTTGAAGCATACCATGTTGGCATACCGGGCGTCACATTCTCAGGTTTGTTTACGTAAGGAATAGCCTTTGTTACAGGCGCTTCACAAGCTGCAACCGTAGCTGCCGCCACACTGAACCCTAAGAATTTAAGAAAGTCGCGACGACCCGTAGATGATTCTTTTAAGTTGTCATCACTCAAAAACTCTTCAACAGAAGTCTCCTGCGGGAACTCTTGGTTTCCAGACTCGATAAACGAAGGAGTTTCCTTTAGTTCATCAATGCCTTTCCAATATTTTCTGTTCATTTCCATATCTATAAAATCAACTTCTTCAATACTATTAATAGTGACATTTAGAGCATTCCCATCCTCCAAGTTCTTTTACTGTCACTTTACCATCTTCGAGGTATTTGCTATACAACTCTCTGTCGTTGTTCAATAATCGACGGTGAATTTCCTCGTAGTAACCTCCACCTTTCGTATCTATCGAACCAGTTGAAATTTCTTTTTCGCCATGACATTCGATACACCAACCCATTGTAAGTGTTGGTTTCGTCAATTGAATATTCCCTTCAACCTTGTTCAATTCAGAAACTGGTTGAACTTTAGCTGTTGAAACCATTTTCTTCATGTCTCCGTGACACTGCGCACAGTCAACTCCGCCAACTTCTACGTGTTGAGAGTGGTTGAAGTATACGTGATCAGGAAGAACGTGTACTTTGTTCCAAACAATTGGTTTTGTTTCACCAGTATATTCTTGTCCGTCCCAACCTGCAGCTTTGTAAATCTTCGCTATCTTCTCTTTTTGCGCATCATCGTTTCCTGAAATCTGCTTGTGACAGTTCATACAAACGTTTACTGTTGGCAAACCAGCCGATTTTGATTTTGTTACTGAGTTGTGACAGTATTTACAATCGATACCTTGATCACCTGCGTGAACACTGTGAGGGAAGTCGATTGGCTGCGAAGGTTGATAATCCTCAACAACACCGATTCGTCCAAGTCCTTGCAACGCAACAACTAGCAACCCAACAAAGATCACTACTGAACCAATCAATACGAATCGAAGATTTTTCCAAGACCATTTTCTGAATTCTTCACCATACGAAAGTGATTCGTCTGCCGAAGCTTCTCCAGACGCCACCTTCAATTGACGACGTACTCCTGACACAGCACCAATCACTACTAGGAACAAAATTCCGAGAATTACCCAAATCCATGGGAAACCTCCTTCATCTTGTTGCGTAACAACGGCTCCACCGCCTGCGACGTCTCCGCCTGGGCCAGCAGTTTTTTCTGGCTGAGCATCTACCCAATCCAAAATAGCTGTTATTTGCGCTGCGCTCAAGTTAGGGAACTTGTTCATTTTCGTTGCTTTCTTCTGAGCAACTGAAGCCGCATACGGATACTTCGCTACAGCACCTTCCCAGTTCTGCACCCATTCAATGATTGCATTACTGGAACCCGTTTCGCTTTCCCAAGCAGAACGAACTCCGGAAAGTTTTGGTCCTGTACCGTCTTTGTGCGGGTTGTGACACGTCGCACACTGCGCTTTAAATAATCCTCCACCGTCGATCGCCGCCTCTGCAGGCGCCTCATCTTGGGCGTTTACTGAAAATGTCCCGAGTAACAACGTTACAGCTACTGCATTAAGACACCATTTACTTAAGTTTCTAAACATCTGACTACTAGATATTTTTATGTAAAAAACTGTTCGTCTTTTATCAAAAACATACTTTTTGACGGTAGCAAATTTAGTAGAAATGTCAGATTTCATGACAGTAATATGACAATTTCGGTACGTGGGGTTTTAATTTAAAACGATTCTAAATAAGCTTTTTTAACAATCTTTCACGTAACGATAAAAGCGAATCGTGTTTATTTGCTTCAAGCTGTGCTATTTCTGTTTGCGGCACGAAGATTGCCGAAAGTATTTTCGTAAGTTTGTTTTATACATTATATATATCGAAAAGCAATGAAAACAATTCTTGTTCAAATATTCCTTTTTATCGGGCTCATGAGTTTTGCTCAGAAAGGAGACGTGACCATTATCAAGGATAGTCGTATTGATGCATTAGTTGCCCAGGAAGGTGCTACAGAGCCGCCTGCCATTGGACCTCAAATTGATGGTTTCCGTATTCAACTCTTTTTTGACTCTGAACGATCTGCCATAAACGATGCAAGAGGAACTTTCATTGCGAAGTACCCAAGAATTGACACGTATACAACGTATAATGCTCCCAACTTCTTTTTACGTGTAGGAGATTTCCGCACACGTTTGGAGGCTGAAAAAGTGAAAGCCGAATTAAGCGATTTGTTTCCAACTAGCTTTATCGTTCAAGAAAAAATCAACTTGCCGCGATTAGAAAAAGATAAACGCGACCAATAAACTAGTGCATGAGCTTTCGCCTCGGAAAGAAGAACAAATTATGCAGCCCCAAATTAATTGACGAAGTATTCGCAAGTGGGCGACATGTAAAATCGTATCCTTTTGTTGTGCGTTTCTTAGAAACGGACTTACCTCAAGACGCGCATTTTCAAATTGTCTTTTCTGCGCCAAAACGAACTTTTCGCAAGGCTGTTCAGCGAAATCGAATCAAACGCATCTGTAAAGAGTCTTTTCGAATGCAGCGTGCCTCGCTTGACAACTATTTGCAAAAACAGAATAAACAAATTGCTCTCTTTTTGGTCTACACCCCAAGAGAAGAACTCTCCGTGAAACAGCTGGAGGGAAAAACAAAGAAATTAATAGACAAAATCATCACTCAACTTGAATCGAATGACGCTAAAAATTAAAACGATCCTCACCACACTCCTCGTTGTACTGACTATCTCCTTTTCGAATTATTCGTCAGCACAATCGAATGGATTTGAAATTATCAAAGGGATGGAACTCATGGATCAAATCTATGAGCATCTTGAAAAGTACTACGTTGATGATATCAAAGCTGGGAATTTATCCAAAGTAGCTATCGACGCTATGTTGAAAGATCTCGATCCATATACTGTATATTATCACGAATCGAATATTGAGGATTACCGTTTGCTTACCACTGGACAATATGGCGGGATCGGTTCTTTGATTCGTAAAAATGGTGATTACGTATACATCACTGAGCCTTACGAAGGAAAACCTGCCGAAACAAGCGGATTGAAAGCTGGCGATAAGATTTTGGAAATCGATGGGAAATCGATGAAGGAAAAGAGTTCAAGCGAAGTGTCTACTGCGTTGAAAGGTCCAAAAGGGACATCTGTAGACGTACACGTTGAGCGCCAAGGTAGCGAAAAGACGATTACTGTAAATAGAGACGAAATCAAGTTGCCGGATGTTCCTTATTCGGGCATGTTGAAAAATAAGGTTGGCTACATTAAACTGAATAGCTTCACTCAAACGGCATCGGCAGATGTCAAAAAGGCCTTTGTTTCTTTGAAAGAAGAAGGAATGGAGTCATTGGTACTCGACTTACGCGGAAACGGTGGTGGTTTAGTTATTGAAGCCGTTAGAATTGTGAACATGTTCGTAGATCGCGGACAGGTTGTTGTTAGTACGATTGGAAGAGTTGAAGACGAAAATCGCGTTTATAAGACAACAGAAGAACCAATGGATTTAGATATTCCTCTCGTTGTTTTGATGGATGGTGGATCTGCTTCTGCGAGTGAAATTGTTGCAGGAAGTCTACAAGATTTAGACAGAGCCGTAATCATTGGAAGTACTTCCTTTGGAAAGGGGCTTGTGCAACGTACCTACGATTTAGATTACGGTTCGAAGGTAAAATTGACCATTGCCAAATACTATACGCCATCAGGTAGATGTGTTCAACGCTTGGAATACTACGATCGTGAAGAAGGAAAACGTCCAGAAGCTGTTCCAGATTCCCTCATTACTATCTTCAAAACGAAGAATGGTCGAGAAGTTATTGATGGACGCGGAATTGAACCAGATATCGACGTAGAAAAAGAAGAGTTTAGTCGTTTAACTGCAACTGTTTTCTCTAACAACTTCATATTCGATTTTGCAACGGATTACTATTACAAGCATCCTTCTATTGCAGCCGCAGGCGATTTCAAACTGAGCGATGCAGAATACAAGGAGTTTGAGGATTATGTCTTGAAACAGGACTTCACGTATTCCACCGCTTCGGAAGAAATTTTGAAAAAAATGAAGGAAGCAGCTGAAAAGGAAGGTTTTTACGAGGGGGCTTCTGCAGAATACGAAGCTTTGCTCGAAAAAGTGGTTCCTTCAAAAGAACGCGACTTGGATAAATTCAAATCTGAAATCGTCGAATTACTCGAAAATGAGATTGTTTCTCGTTACTATTTTCAGAACGGCAGAACGGAACACGCATTTAACTACGACGACGATATGGAAGAAGTATTTAGATTGTTTCAAAATTTAGAAGAGTACAATACTATTCTTGGAAATTAATCGTTCCTGTATTGAACCATCATAGGGTTAAATTCAATATTTAATTCAGGTAAAAAGCTTCTACTTATATGTTGAACCGATTCTTCGGGAATAACACGCATTCGTACTTACATGTACTCGGAATAGCAGGTATTGCATTCGCACTTCCTTGGAGTAAAGTCATGATGTCCATTTCGGTCATGTTCATCATCCTCAACCTTCTGCTGGAAGGCGCTTTTTCATCCTACTGGAAAAACTTCAAAGCTAATCGTGTTTTTTGGTTGGTTGTTGCAGTATACCTGCTCAATGTAATTGGATTATTCTGGTCTACGAACACTTCAGAAGCCTTACATGCAATCAAACAGCAACTACCATTTATTGCCATCCCGACAGCACTTGTGGCAAAGCCCATTCTCGAAACAAAACATCGCGACATCATTTTCCTCACCTTTTTGGTGGCCATGCTCGGTACGTCTTTATATAACTTCCTATCGTATCAACACATCATTGGCAATCGCTTTTACGATGATATTCGAGGAATGTCGCTTACTTCATCGCACATTCGGTATAGCTTACTCATTTCGATGTCGGCGGGAATTACGCTTGTTTGTTCGAGAGGTCATAAAAAACGGTTGATCTTCTGTTTGATCCTGCTGGCCTGGTTTGCTTTCTATACCTTCTACAGTCAAGTGATTTCTGGCGTGATCAGTTTCGCCGCTATGCTGACCGTTTTTGTCCTTTATCATTTATGGATGAAGAACAAATCTCTCGCCCTTCTTTTTAGTGGCGCTGCGATTGTTCTGGGAATGATTCCCATTGTTTGGCTCCTTCAACCGCTTGAGATTGACCCAGCCGATTACGCATCTCTCCCAAAAACGACCAAACAGGGAAATCCATACAATCACAACCTTTCATATGTAGATTCCGAAACCCACGAACCCATTCTGATTTATGTGAACGAAGATGAAATGAGGGAAGAATGGGAAAAGCGTTCCGAGTTACCGTATGATGGCATTACCGTTCGAGGAAACCTTGTGAGCCATACCTTGATGCGCTATTTATCCACAAAACGACTCCCGCGTGATGCCGAGGGCGTATCAAAACTCAGTGCGAACGACATTCGAAATATTGAGTTGGGTAGACCAAGCGTACACCATACTGGTTTAATGGCACGAATGCATGCGCTCCGCTTTGAATTAAACTACGCTGTCAACCCGAATGGTCATTCGCTCCTTCAGCGCTTCGAATATTGGAAAGCAGCCTGGCAGTTGATCAAAAGCGACGGAATTATTGGCGTGGGAACAGGTGATGTTCAGGATGCCTTTAATCACTATTACGAAAGCTCTTCCTCTCCTTTATCAGAACAAAATCGTCGTAGAGCGCACAACCAATTTCTAACCTACTGGATTTCATTTGGCATTCTTGGACTCGCGTTGTTTGTTGCATTACTGTTTGCATTCATGCGCCTCAACTGGCACAAACAAAAGGTTCTCGCCTTGCTCTTTGGCGCGATTGTTATCTCCTCCTTTTTTATGGAAGATACGCTGGAAACACAAACTGGTGTCACTTTCTTTGCGCTCTTTACAGGACTTTTCTTGAGTAAAGCAGAACAAAACGCTACGAAGGAACCTGCCCATTAAATCTTCGATTCGTACTTTTGGTATGTAAACAATTCATCATGGCGATCGAACGCAAATGCACTTCTTGCAACACATGGAATAAGGACGAAGATTACTGTACCAATTGTGGTGCTGTACTCTCCCCACAAATTATTGAGGAAAAGCGAGAAGAGCAACGAGAAAAACGAAGAAGCAGTGCACCACCTTCAAAATTTGATCTATTTCTAGAACGCTGGAAAAGCTCGAAGTATTTACCACTGAGAATCCTTTACCATATTGTTTATGGTATTGCCGTAACCTTTATCACCATCGCTTCTCTTTTTGCCTGGATGGCAGCATCACCCAATGGCTAAGTATCGAGCACATATTTTATTCCTTGCTCTTATGACTGCGTACTTCATTACGCGCTATGTTCGAAGTCAATTCGACGACCTTCCCCACTTTATTCAGTATTACTTTACAGATTTATTGTTTGTTCCAGCAATGTGCTTATTTGCACTGATTGTTTTACGCTTTCTTCGACGCGAGCCAACATTAACCATTCACTGGCTAGCTGTTCTCGCACAAGTAGGAATTGTTTCCATCTATTTTGAATGGTATTTACCCACATATCCACCCGAAGGACATATCCACGTTGCTGATTTTATTGACTGTTTGATGTATTTACTCGGCGGAATCGCCTTCATTCTGATACAACCCTTTCTAACAAAAAAAAACGGAACCCGACGAGCGGATTCCGAAATGTAAAGGGTAGAATGTTTGAAATAGTCCTATCGGTCACATTTCAGAATATTCTCTTTAAAAGTTAAAAGGAGTATTGTATCCCTTTAAGTCTGTAGGAGGGGTCACTAAATATATCGTTAAGAATTCCACTTGACTACATCGCTTCGAATGTGGGAGTAAAAAATTTCGAAACTTGTAATTCCACCAAATTGGCTTCCTCAACTGGTGTAAAGGTACATTAGGCTAAACGTTTTAAGTGATTCGGAAAACCGACCTTTTAACTGATTGCTTTTTACATTGAGTATTTAGGTACTTTCATCGAATATTTTAAGCTTCCCAATGATCAAACTAAATATTCCACATTTTTTACACCCATTTCTCAATAATGGTATGCGGATTTCTACCCTCTCCGATTCAGAAGACAAAATTCCGAAATTTATAGGGTCTTTTTGTCTTGCTATCCGTACTCGTCGTCTATAATTTCATTCTCTAAAAATAATCTATGTACCTTTGTGCTAAAATCTGAGATATCATGCGGTTTGAGCTCACCAGAGAATTTTTAGACATACTTCAAGAGGCGATCAGCGCTCAGAATATCGCATGGATAAATGAGAACGTTTGCGAACTTCACGAAGCTGATATTGCAGCCATTATCGATGAGCTTGAAAAAGAAGAGGCAACTTATCTTTTTCGCTTATTAAATGAAGACACACAAAGTGAGGTAATTGTTGAACTGGATGAAGACGTGCGCGAGCAATTGCTTCAATCCTTTTCGAACAAGGAAATTGCCGATCAACTTGAAAATCTTGATTCCGATGATGCCACTGACTTGATTGCTGAACTTCCGGCCGATCAGTTAGAAGAAGTTATCGGATTAATTGAAGATCCCGAGACGGCAGAAGAGATTGTCGACCTGTTGAATTACGCCGAAGATACTGCCGGTGGTATGATGCAGAAAGAGTTCATGAAGGTACATTTGGATTGGCCCGTGAACCGATGTGTGATTGAATTACGCAAGCAAGCCGAGGAAGTTGAAAAGGTCTTTACGATATATGTAGTCGATGACGCCGAAAAACTCGTTGGTTTTCTCTCCCTGAAACGCTTACTTTTTGCCAAGCCAAATACGCTGATAGCAGATTTGTACCAGAATAGGAACATGATTTCTGTGAAAACAGGCGACGACGATGAAGACGTGGCGAAAATCATGGAGAAATACGATTTGGTTTCTGTCCCTGTAATCGATTTACAAGGAAAGCTCGTTGGGCGAATCACCATTGATGACGTAGTAGACGTGATCAAGGAGGAAGCAGATAAGGATTTCCAAATGGCTTCGGGGATCTCGGAAAAAGTAGAATCAAGCTCGACCGTTTGGCGCATTTCGCGTGCACGTATTCCATGGTTACTCATTGGATTGTTAGGAGGAATCCTAGGTGCTCAAGTCATTTCAGGTTTCGAAGGAGGAATTAGCAAAGTACCGCAATTGGCGTTCTTTATTCCGCTTATCGCTGCGATGGGAGGAAATGTTGGTGTTCAATCGGCCGCTATCGTGGTGCAATCGCTCGCCAAAGGAAACGATCAATTCGGAAGTATTTGGAAGAAAATTCGAAAAGAAATGATGGTAGGAATGATCAACGGAGTTCTTCTGTCTGGTCTTATTTACGTCATCACCCTGATTTTCGGAACACCTATTTTAGGGCTGGTTGTGAGTATTTCACTCTTCACCGTCATAATGTTTGCCGCTGTCTTCGGAACACTCATTCCGCTTCTTTTGGATAAATATAAGATTGATCCCGCATTGGCAACAGGTCCGTTCATTACGACATTAAATGATGTTTTGGGCTTGTTTATCTACCTGACAATCGGAATGCTCCTATTTAATATATGAAAGTTGTTTTTCTCGATACCGTCCATTCTGTTTTACAGGAACGTTTGGAAAAAGAAGGGTTCTCATGCATTGATGCAACAGAACTATCACGAGAAGATTGTTTCTCTGTAGTGGCTGATGCCAGTGGAATTGTCGTTCGGTCTCGATTCCCAATGGATGAAGATTTTCTATCCCATGCTCCTCAATTAAAGTTTATTGCACGTTCTGGCGCTGGAATGGAAAACATTGATGAAGCGTACACCGAAAAACGTGGAATAGTTTGCTACAATGCCCCAGAAGGAAACCGAAATGCCGTTGGCGAACATGCGTTGGGAATGCTACTTGCACTCTTCAACAAGCTGCATACTGCCGACCGCGACGTCCGAAAAGGAAAATGGGAGCGCGAACACAATCGAGGAGTGGAACTGGATGGTAAAACCGTTGGTTTGATCGGGTTTGGAAACAATGGACAAGCCTTTGCGAAAAAACTTCGCGGCTTTGATGTCGACGTTTTGGCCTACGATAAATACAAGCACAACTACGGAACTGCCGACGTTGAAGAAGTTGATCTATCAGCCATTTTTGAACATGCCGATGTATTGAGCTTTCACATTCCTCAAACGGATGAAACCCGATTCATGGGCGACGCATCCTTTTTTGCATCTTTCAAAAAGCCGATCTATGTGGTCAACCTATCCCGTGGAAAGATCATTCGAACTTCTGCCCTAGTCGAAGCCCTAAAATCTGGAAAAGTGCTTGGTGCAGCTTTGGACGTTTTGGAATATGAGAAAACAAGTTTCGAATCCTTTTTTGAGCAACAACTCTCCCCAGATTTTGAGTATTTACTCAACGCTGACAACGTAATCTTATCGCCGCATGTAGGCGGATGGACACACGAAAGTTATTTCAAGTTGAGCGATGTTTTGGCCGATAAAATTTTGAAAGATTGGAAGACCAACTAATTGATAGCGAAACGGAAGAAGCTCCGAAAGACGTCATCCTTGATATCATACGTTGGTGGGAACGAAAGCGCATATTGTTCAATGTGTTACAGGTTGGAATTGTTCTTTTCGTCCTCTTCTTTTTTTACAACGGATCATCGATTAGCGCAATTTTAAGATCTGAATTTATCTTCCAATCCCTGTTATACTTTCTCTTTGTGAACTTTTGCTACTCGGCTGGCTGGGGAGTTCACTTGCTGCTGTATTACTATTTTAAAACAAAAGATACATCCCACATTCTTGACATCGTGCTTCTCATCTTAGGGAGTCTTTTCACAAGTCTTGTAACGTTCCAAGGATACTACATGTTCTTTAGATGGTCACATCGTTGGGGATAACCGCTATCATATAGTTTACTTTCTCCAATAATTTCCGCATCTTTGAATCACAAAATCAAAACAATATGAAACTCCTTTCTGTACTCGCGTTTTTATTTCTGTTAACCCCCTCATTTGCTACCACTCCGCCTGATGAAGGAATGTGGCTTCCAATGCTCCTCAAAGATTACAACTACGAGGAAATGAAACGATTAGGATGTAAGTTAACGCCTGAGCAAATTTACAGTGTGAACAGTTCTAGTTTGAAAGACGCCATTGTACAGCTCGGAGGTTTTTGTACGGCAGAAATCATTTCAGATGAAGGATTGATTTTAACGAATCACCACTGTGGATATGATGCCATTGCTTCACAAAGTACCGAAGAGCACAACTACCTCAAAGATGGTTTTTGGGCGCAAAACAAGGGAGAAGAACTCAACATTCCTGGTCTTACAGTTACGTTCCTCGTTCGTATGGATGATGTCAGTGATCGCATCTTTAATTTAGAGAAAGATGAAAACGGTCAACCTGATTACCTTGCGATAGAAGAAGAAAAAGCAAAGATCGAAGCGGAATACAGTAATGAAGGTCAATACACTGTGTCTGTAAAAGAAATGTTCGATGGAAATGCGTTCTACGTATTCGTTTATGACATCTACCGTGACATCCGTATGGTTGGAGCGCCACCTTCTTCAATTGGGAAATTCGGAGGAGACACAGACAACTGGATGTGGCCACGCCATACAGGCGATTTTTCCATGTTCCGAATTTATGCAGGAGCCAATAACGAACCTGCTGATTATTCTGCAGAAAACAAGCCTTTCAAACCTGCACACTCGCTCCCTGTTTCGATGCAAGGAATTGAAGAAGGAGACTTTACAATGGTGATGGGATATCCGGGAAGTACCGACCGATACCTCACTTCGTATGAAGTGGAAAACCTACAGACAAAAGTTGCCCCTTCTTTGGTAAACCTATTGGAAAAACGCCTGAGCACGATGCGATCAGTAATGGATCGTTCTGAAAAATTGGAAATTCAATACGCAAGTGAGTACGCTTCGATGTCGAACTCGTACAAATACTACAAAGGTCAATTACGCGGATTGAACAAGTTTGATCTTGTTGGAAAGAAGAACATTTACGAAGCGTCGCTGAAGACGTGGATCAATGCTGACAGTGATCGAAAAGAGAAATATGGTGGCATGTTTGCACAATTTGACAAACTGTATTCTCCAGCGGATCAATTGGACAACAACATTAGTGTTGTGAATATTGCTGGTTTCGCTCCGGAATTCGTTACTTCTCTCGGGATTGCTGTTTATCGCATGGAGCGTTCAATGGATGATGTGGACGATGCACGAGTGACGGCAATGAAAGATATCGTGGCAGAAAGTGCAACGGAGTACTTTGAATCAGACAAGCAAGCCATGGATCGCGAGATCTTCAAATTTGCACTGGATGCATTGAAGAACGATGTTGCTAAAGACGATCGTCCAGACATGTTCAATCACAAATTGTACGTCAAAAAAGCAAAAGGATCGAATGAGCGCTTCGTCAACTTGGTGATGAAGAAATCGATCTTAACCAACGAGAAGAAATTGCAGAAATTCCTCGAAAATCCAAAACAAAAAACCTTAGACAAAGATCCGGGTGTGCTTTACGTGAATAGCCTCATCGAGATGTTTCAAACAAAAATTCAGGTGAAGCAAATGGAACGTAGCAACCAGTTGAGTAATCTTCGTGGGTTGTACATGCAAGCACTTCAAGAGAAGGAAACAGAGAAAACATTTTATCCAGATGCGAACTTTACGATGCGTGTTACCTACGGAACAGTAAAAAACTACAAGAGCTGGGAAGGAAAAGAATATGAAACTTTCACGACAGGAGATGAAATACTCGAAAAGTACAAGCCTGGTGATCACGAATTCGATGTTCCTGAGAAGTTAAGAACACTCATTTCTACGCAAGATTACGGACCGTATGCGCGTAAGGATGGAAAACTTCCTGTTTGTTTCTTGCACAACACGGATATCACTGGAGGGAACTCTGGTAGCCCTGTTATTAACGCAGAAGGACACCTCATCGGAGTGGCTTTTGATGGAAACTGGGAATCAATGACGAGTGATTTATTCTGGCAAGATGAGTACGTTCGTACCATCAGTGTTGACATTCGCTACGTGTTGTTCATCATCGATAAGTTCGCTGGAGCCAGTCATCTTATTGATGAGATGAATTTAGTGAAGTAACCAATTTCATGAAGAAAATACTACTGTGTCTCCCATTTCTAATCTTGGGAATGGGCGGTGCTTTGTCGCAAGAAAAGAGTGATGTCCGAGCAAACAGCGAAGCCTTGCTCTACGCATATCTTTCACAGGACTCAACGAAGATCTATTCGAGCTGGCATCTTGATAAAGGTGAACTGTTGAACTTGTCGGATTTATTGCAATTGCAACATGATGTCTTTGGGAAGCCATCATTTCCGAAAACGTATAGCTATTCTGAAACATACAGCATAACAGAAAAGTATACTTCGACCATCTTAGAAATGGATGATATCTTTGATCAGCACCCATCGGCGACATTGCGACTTCGAACCTTCAAAGGAAAAAAGCGAAAAAGCATCTTGCAAATAGATGATATTCGAATTCAAACAAAGATTTCCAATGAGTTTCTCGATTCATTGTCTGCGCCCTACTTAGAATTAATTGCTCACAATGAAATAGATTCTCTCGTATCCCTTGCTTTTAAGGCAGAATTGTTTCGAAAATCACTTCATCAATTGGAGAAAAATGGATCAAAAAAAGAGATCAAGAATGCCAAAGAGAGCCGTCAAATGATGGAGTCAATGATGGAAATGACCCGTAAACCATTAGCTTCAATTGACAGCTTAACTAAGCCTCACTTTCAAGACGCTACTATAAAATTGAAAAAGGGTGTTCCACGACTGACACTCACTTTCATCTATCCCGAAGAAAAGGAAAAAGTATGCTCTTTCGTATTCGTGAGAAGTGAGAACGCCTATCGGTTATCGTCCATCGGAACAGCCATTCGTGGAGGTGGATTTGACGACTTTTAAAGCGTATACACTTTTCGGTTCATCACCTCAATATCCCGTCGCTTTTCCAGCACAAAATCTTTGATTGTTTGCGTATCGACAAAATCATAATGATATGTACGAATCGTTTGATTGAAGTGTGTAATCTCTACCTTCACTACACCTTCTTTCTGCAGCATATTCGCCTTGATTTCGTCGAACGATTTCTCAGAAAATGCCGATGTTTCGTTATCAACATTGATGTCGGTATAGTACACGGTTGTTCCCTTATTCACCATTTCATATCGTGCATTTTCCCATTTCTGACTCTCAGAAGATTGAGCGACTACGATTCCTGGAAGAACAATTGCTAAAACTATAATAAACTGTTTCATACTATTTTTTCAATATTTTTTCTGAGTGAGTAACTCCTTCGCTATCTGTAAACAACAAGAAATAAACACCTGCGGAAAGTTCCGAAAGATTCATATCCACTACATTCAATTCGCCTGGGATCAATGCTCGTTCACGCACAATCATTCCTCTTCCGTCTCTCAATACGATATGCGGAGCATCATTCAGCTTGGAAGGCTTCACCTCAACAAATAATGTGCTTTCGGTTGGATTTGGACGAGCTGACAAAATTCCTCCATGCTCAGTCGATCGCTTCAAGGAAACGATTTCAGAAGTATACGTTTGTCCATCTCTGTCGTATTGCTCTAACTTGTAGTAGACCAGTCCCGTTTTCACATCAGTATCGGCGAATTGATAATGTATCAAATCACTACTTTCTCCCGCTGCATCAACCGTTCCTACATGTTCAAATTTGATTCCGTCAAACGAACGCATCACGTTGAAATGTGAGCTATTGTGCTCTGTCACTGTTTTCCATGAAACAATGTTTCTTCCAGACATTCCTACAGCTTTCAGATCCACCAATTCAACTGGAAGAATAATACCCGTAGCCGTCCAATTCGAAATCGTAAAATCACAATTATCTCCTGCGTTACCATCGAACATCAACATATACGTATTTCCGATTGTCAATCCTGTTGCTGTAACCGTTCCTGTTGAATTTGTTCCAGGATTAAAACAGTTCGACATCGACGTAAAGTTGGTGCAGCATCCATTCACATCATACGTTACATCATATACCTGTGCCTGAATACCGAAATCGTTCACACAATTTGTAACGGCCGTAATATCAAACACCTCAGTTGTGCTGAGCGCCGTAAACGCGTACCATGAATTGTTTTCGATACTTCCACAGAAAACAGAATTGATATTTCCGGGAAGATCTGCCGTATAATAGGGATAAGTACTCGAGCTCCAGCTTCCTACACCTTGTGTTAACGTTGCCGCAAATGGACAATAATCTTCGGTTATACTCGTAGAACCACACGGTCCAATTTCAGAAATACAAATATCAAACGTGGTATTCTGTCCTGTTGTTGACGTGTAGGAGTAAACGCGAACGAAGTAGGTATTTCCTACAGTCAAGCTATTTACCGTACTCGTATTTGGGTCGCTACATACCAACTCAGCACCAAACGCACCACAGGTTCCTGCATACACGCTGTGGTAAAGGTCAGTTGTTGATCCTGACACGTTTTGTAAATCGATCTGTACATCTGTTGTTGTAGCAACAAATGAATACCAAACGTCATCATCGGCTGTTCCAAAGCATCCATTCGCATCAGGTGAAGGTGTTGAGCTGGCAACAGTTCCCGAAACAGAAGAACATGATCCAGAACTTACTGGAACGTTGATTGCTCCACTACAGTCATCATTGGCTGGTGGTGGTGGTGGCGTACCGACACATACATCGAAGGTTGTATTTTGACCTGTGGTAGATGTCCAACTGAAAATTCGAACGTAATACGTATTTCCAGGAGTAAGTCCTCCAACGATACTCGAATTTGGATCGCTACAAACAAGTGGTGCACCAATCGCACCGCATGTTCCTCCATAAACACTATGGTACAAATCCGTTGTGCTACCCGTTACATTCAATAGATCGATTGTATGCGCTGTCCCTGTTGCTACGAAGGAATACCAAACATCATCATCAGCTGTACCTCCACAGCTATTTGCCTGAACCGAAGTCGTAGCATTTTGAATGGTTCCTGAAGTTGTTGTTCCACACGCCTGATCTGGATTCACGGTTAATCCAATCGCTCCACTACAATCATCATTCGCTGGCGGAGGCGGACAAGCCGTAATATCAATATCAAATGCTGTACATTGAGGAGATGGGAACGTAGAAATAGTAATGTAATATGTTGTTCCTGCCGTAACGGAGTACGTCATACTTGGGTTTCCTCCTGAACTTGTTCCACTTGCCAAGCAATTTGTTCCTACTGCGTCAGGACAATTGTCTGTTAAAAAGATTCCTACCCACGTTCCTGTATTGGACAACGCGAATTGCAAGCATTCAGAAGTTGTTGGTGTGTATTCAATCACATAATCATCACCTCCCATATACGAACTTCCGCACGCATCAGAACTTGTGAAATCATCACCTGCTCCACACGTTGTTAAGCCAGCATTCGAATAAAGCGATGAATTAACAACTAAATCAGAAGAACAAGAGCCTGGAACAACACTTACTGCACAAATATCCCCAGATTGATTGGCGTTACTGTTCCCTGATCTGCGTTGAATATGAATAAAGTAGGTGGTTCCTGTCGTAGAGGCAAACGTCACAGAACCAGTGGTTCCTGCCGTTTGTTGTGTACAATCTAACTCGCCACCTGTACAGGAAGTCATCGCTGTTAGAGCATACGCTTCGTTGGAGTTAGAGATTGTTACTGTGATAGGGTTTCCTGTACCTGTAACAGTGTACCATACATCTTCATATCCTGTACCCGATGTTGCACACGAAGCCGTATACTCAGGGCCAGTGCCGTTCTCAAAGTTACTAAATCCTTGTGTAATACACGTTCCGTTTACAGGAAGATTTGATGCAGCGCCACACGTAAGACCCTGCCCGAAAAGGGGATTGAGATTTGTAAAGAACATCATGCATAGAGCAAGCATGAGTCCAGAGGGAGTCCTAGCCATATTTTGGGAGTAAGTTTTAACAGTTCTGCCGCAATATAAGGCGAAGTAATTTTTTGAACTAATTACAAGCTTGAATGTTTAATATTTCACAGGTATGAAGAAACAAACCCGCCTTTTCATCGAAAATTTGTCTGTTTTCACCGATAATCTACAAATACAGTGAAAGAAACTCATTGATACTCACGTAAAAGGCTTTTTATCAAGGTATTTGTTGTCAACTGCAACAAGAGAGAGTGAAATCTACCCAATTTTGGTTGTTTAAACGATCATCGCGATCAACCAACGCGCAATACGTTTCCGTAAAACAGTTCTTTACCCGTAGAGGTTTTCATCCATAATTCCTGAACAACGGGTTGATGGAATTTCAAATGACGATTGGCCAACTGCTGCAAAAACTCTCGCTTCACCTGGGGCGAATAGGTATTAACAATCAAGAAACCGTTCCTTCCTATCAAACTTGATGCATTTTGCAAGAGCTCTTCAATTTTGTCTTCGAGTTTCCACTTTTCCTTCTTTGCACCAATTCCCCATGCTGGTGGATCCATGATGATCCCGTCGTAATTTCTTTGGCGTTTCACTTCGCGCTGGGCAAACTTCAATGCATCTTCATGCACCCATTTGATGTTTTCTAACCCACTCGACTCCATGTTTTCTTTCGCCCATGAAATCAACTGTTTTACTGAATCGACATGAAGCGTTTCGGCCCCCGTGCTTTTTGACACGATTGATGCTGCTCCGGTGTACGCAAATAAATTGAGGAATTTAGAGTTTTCGTTCAAGCGCTCCGAGACGTAGTCCCAATTGATGCGTTGTTCTGGAAACAATCCGACGTGCTTAAACTTCGTCAGCTTCAGTTGAAATGTCAGCTGCTTGTAGTGGATCTCCCACTCACGAGGAGCATTTGCTTTGAGCGACTTCCACGTTCCCGTTTGATTTTTCTTTTCGATGAATTCCCAGTGAGCTAACTTCTGCCATTCAGCAAAAGGCTTTTCCGATCGGAAATACGCTTGCACCTCTGGACGAATCGTAATGATATCACCCCAGCGCTCGAGTTTCTTACCACCGCCGGCATCGATTAATTCATAATCATCCCAGCCAGTAACGTACAGTTTGTCGTTATCCACCTTCTATCTACGTGGAGTCTTTCTTCGACCGCCTGCCATTTGAGCCATTCTCATTTGGTTTTTAGACGGTACTACTTTCAACTGTCGTTGCATCTGGTTGATTTGATCCTTCATCATTCCAGAAGAATCCATTTTTTTCGCTTCAGCGAGCAAAGACAATGCTTCTTTTTTACGTCCAGTCTGTGCACAGATCCCCGCCAAGTGCATACGCGCTACCGCATTATCCTGATTTGTGCGGAGTCCCATCCCAATCGCTTTACGCAACATTTTTTCGCTTTTCGCGTGACCAAACTCTTGCGTATTCAATACCGCTTGAAGGAAAATCACGTAAGCATGTTGTTTTTTCACCAAAAACTGAGGATGTGTAATCTTGTTGATGTGTTTTTTTGCTTTTTCGGTGTTCCCCAAACGCATTTGGTTCAAGGCCAAAATCATATTCTCATTTCTGAAGAAAGAGAAACCGATAATTGCCGATACGAGAATCATACAAATTCCCCAACCCCAAGAACCGTTGTAGAAAAGAACGACTGTGAAAAACAAAGATGCAGCTGCAAGTACGCAGCGAATAATAAATGAAATCATAATTACTTAATTGTTGCAATACATTTTAACTCAATGGCGATTGGCGTAGGTAGTGAGCTTATTTCTACCGTTGTTCGACACGGAAGGTTATCCTTGAAATACTCCGCATAAATTCGGTTGTAGGTATGGAAATCGCGTTTCATATTCACCAAAAAAACCGTTACATCAACCAATTGGTCCCAACTTGAACCCGACTCTTCCAAAATCACGCGAACATTATCGAACACGCTTCTGCACTGCGCTTCAAAATCAAACTCGATAAAATTTCCATTGTGATCCAGTTTCAATCCGGGTACAGCAGAATCCGTTTTATCTGAGCCAGCTACACGTGGTCCCACTCCTGAAAGAAATAACAATTCGCCCACTCTACGAGCATGTGGATACAATCCAACAGGTTTCGGAGCGCGATCGGTAGATATTCGTTCTTGATTTGACATAGCCATTGTTTGGGCGCAAAGATACGAATAGATTTAGGAAGAATAAAGAAACTGGTTTTCAGATATCGGTAGCGCCGAATTAAAATTCACACAAACGAATGCGGCATTATTTTTGCCTTACCGAATTTGTCTAATTTTACAATATGAAATACTTCTTTTCCATTTTTACTCTCGGAATGCTTTTGTCTTTGACGAGCTGCATCGAAATTGTTGATGAATTGGATATCAATGAAGATGGTTCGGGAACATTCAAGTACACCGTAAATATAAGTTCCAGTAAAGTGAAGTTAAATTCCTACTTGGCGTTGGATAGTCTGGATGGAAAACGTGTGCCTTCGCTTGAGGAAATAAAAGGATATGTGAACGACGTTGTTAGCTCCCTAAAAAATCAGGAGGGGATTTCAAACCTTTCTATGGAATCCAACTACACCGATTTCATTTTTAAACTGAAGTTAGACTTCAATTCTGTGAAACACTTGCAGGCGGCAATCAAAGCCGTTGCACAAGAGAATAGTAAGAAGCGATTTTTGGAAGAGTTGAATCACAATTGGCTCGAATATTCTGGAAACTCTCTGGCGCGTTCCATTCCGAAAATGAACATTGAGCGGGCCAAGAATTTGAGTGCGGAAGAGACAAAACTCCTCAAAGAAGGTACGTACACATCCATTACTCGATTTGTTAAAGAAGTGGATCGATTTGACAACAAGGATGCGATTCTATCAAAGAACAAAAAAGCCGTTATGGTACGTACGGATGCCTATTCGCTCAGTCAGAAAAACCAATTGTTGGATAACACCATCTATCTGAAGAATTCTAGCGGGGGAAATTAAGTTTATTCGTACTTTTGATGCATAAAAATAACGCCGAATCAATCGGTGTAAATGTATCAGATGAAATTACTAGTAACCCTAGCGTTCGCAACGCTTACTTTAACCGCTTTCTCCCAACAATCAGAAGCACTCGTTCCAAAAGATGCCATCTCAGTTTTTAGCATCAACAATGTAAACGTTCTTCAGAAAATTTCCATGGATGATTTGGTCAACTACCAATTCATGGAAGAAGTACAGCAAGAGCTATTCGATGGGTCAACTTCCAACAAAACGTTGAAGGACTCTGGAGTCGACTTTGAACAACGGATCAACTTTTTCCTAGGAAATGGGAAACGATTCAAAGTAACGGGATTCACCATTGGGATTTCGAACCGCGACCAATTTTTTGAAGTCTTCGACGATTATGAACCAACGGAAAGCAATTATGCCGGAGTTGATTTTTATCAATCCTACTTCAACCGTATTGCCATTCGCGGTAATTCAGCTATCGTTTTTCGCGTAGAACCTAACTTTGACGACATCAACGAAATGACAGATTCGATTTGGTACGCTCGCGGAAATGAATATCGTTACTACGACGATTGGGATTACTGGGATGAAGAAGCCGAAGAAGTCGAGATGGAAGTAGAAGGGATGATCGAGGAGTTGGATGATTTCGAAGAGTACGAAACAGAAGAAAATACCAACAATCCAATTGACGATGAGGAAGAGGCTGAAATCGTTGCCGATGAAAATCCGTACGAAAAAACCTACTGGGAATTGCGTGATTCGGTTGAGATTGTATTTCACGCAGATGCGATTAAACGCTTGTGTGATGAATTGTTCGTGGATAATGAAAATCTCATGACTGTTGATCCACGCTTCGCAAAGCAAGTTGCTCGTACATCTGATGGTGTTTTCTTTGTAGACAACTCACGTAATTACTACAACGAGAGTGATATGGATTACGTCCGTATGCTTTACCCAAATTTTGCAGAGAAAATGGAAGCGCTTTATGCTGATAATTTAATTCTAGGCGACATCAACATCCGTCAAAATTCGGTAGAAGTGGATATGAACGTGGGTTACAGCGAAACCTTGGGTGAAATCTACACCGAAATGACGGACACAAAATTCGATAAGGACGTACTCAAGTACATTCCTGAAGATAACGGTGGTTTCTTTACGTATACGGTTAACATGCGCAAGGCATACGAGGCAACTTATGATTTCATGATTCCTATGCTCTCTGAGTCTGAGGGACCACTTTCTTTGGCCGCGATCTACTACGAGCTTTTGGATGAATTCATCAACAAAGATGCTGTATTCGATCTCTACCAAGGAAACATGTTTGGAACGTACAACGGAGTACAAACAATCAAAACGAAGAAAATTGTTTTCGATTACGATGAGGATACCTTCGAGTATACCGAGCACGAAGTAGAAGCAGAAGAAGAAATGCCTGTGTTTGCAGTTGGTTTCTCTACGGAACGAAATGACATTCCAGAACGCATTCTAAAACGCGTTGCTCGCGTATATCCAGAGTTGCAAAACAAAGGTGATTACTGGGAATTCGAAAAGGGAATGTTGAATACCGTTCCGTTGTTCTTCATCCTTCAAAATGACTTGTTCATTGTTACCAACGATGAAGACTTAGCACGAAATCATGCGAAAGGATACGGTTCTTTGGCACTCAACAAGAAAACAGCCAAGGAAGCACGAAAAAGTGGAATCATGTACGCCAAAGTAAATACGGATCGTGCAATCAAAGATTTACCAGCACGTATGTTCAGTGACTACGAAAATGAATTATTGGATGTGCTTCGCGGAAAATCTGGAAACTTGGTGATGTCGAGTTCAGCATCGACCAAAACAAATACAGACCTTCATTTGTCGTATAACTTCAACGGTGAAGGAACAGATGCTGGAACATACATTCTTGATTTGATCAATAGCCTTTACGTTATTTCGAAATAGTTAGTTTATGCGTCGAATTGGAGCCATTGCTGCAATCATCGGATTAGGTCTGGGACTTGCGGCTCTGCTTGTATTCAGACCTTGGCAGGAAGAATCAGAATCACCGCGTTTGGTGGATCGATTACCTACGGATGATGTGATTGGCACAACGGACATTCTTCAACTTGCATCCGACCTGCTCCCTGCTGTTTATCGTAATCAACTTGCCTTTCGCGACTTCGTAACACCGGAGTTCATCCTAAGTCAAGGAAAAACGAACGGACTCGACTTACAACAATCTGTTTTCTTCTTTGGAAGTCAATCCAAATCGGAAATCGACAATTGGGGCATGATGATTCATGTTTCCGACAGCTCAAAAATATTGTCTGGCATTCGACGCTTCGAAAAGGTCACAAAGATCAAAGATTCAAGTTTATTTAATCAAAACATCTTCATCTGTCCCGAATACAATTTAACCATTGGTTATGGCGACAACTGGATGCTCGTTGCGGATCGAAAATCTTTCAAAAAATACTTTGATCACGCTGTTCATGCACGTAAAAAATCCATCTATCCTCGTTGGAGAAAGTTCATACAGGACAGACAATATGCAGACAAATCATTGCGTTTAAGTATTATTTCAAAGGATCTCCAAAAATATGGAGTCAATTCCGCCCTATTTGCAGCGAGTGCCGATTCGACAAGTTTGACTTTACATGCGCGAGTATCAAACAACGATACCATTCCCTTTCAACTTCGCCCAAACACGCATCGATTTGAGCGATCTGAGTACACTCGACGTCTTATCAACTTAAATCTGGATGTTGATCTCAAAGGGAAAAAGGATCATCCCTTGTATTTGCTCCTCAAGAAAATCGCCAACAAAATCAGCTTTCCACTAGACGATTTTTTCGACACTTGGGATGGGGAACTACTCTTCCGTCAAGGAGGATTGCAAACCATTGTAGAGCCTTATATCGTTTCGGAACTCGATGAAAATTTCAATGTCACCGAAGTCACGAAATACAAACGAAAACGCATCTCTGGTTTTGCGCTTCAACTCTCCATGAACGAGAACCGCAGGCAATTCCTCAATCAATTGTACGGAAAAGGGATTTTAACGCGTGAAGAAAACAAAGTACGAATGCTTTATTTTCCACCGATGAATGTGCGTAGTCAAGATGACGACCTCTTCTTCTACACGAGCTCATTCCAGCCTGCTACCATTCCAGATTCAACGCAATCCATCTTGTGGGACTTCAACTATACGCCAGTGGTATTTACCATCGATTCCCTGCAAGCAAAAACAGCCTACGGGAAAGTCAATATCGGCTTGCGGAAAATTGTAAAAGATAATATCAAATCAAAATGAACCTCGAATCGGTCATTGAAAAACGCGGGCAGCACTGTGCAGAAGAATTGCGCTTCACCCGTCGATTGATTCTGGATTCGCACCCCGCCATTACCGAATCGGTCAAATACGGTCTCCCCTTCTTTTCCATCAAGCGAATTATGGCGTACATGGATGTGCAAAAGGGAAAGCCACTTGTTGCCTTTATGAATGGAACGAAATTCGGAGAGCTCAGCAAAGAACTCGACTTTACTGGACGTAAACGCGTAGGGCATTTTTTTCTTACTGACTTAGATGATCAGCGCCACGAAATCCTTTGTGCATTAATCGATGCTGCAGTGGAATATGATTTGGAGAATTTTTAGATTCTTTAGAGTCAGCTAATCTCTTACAAATTTCTTTGTATGCAATCCCGATTCCGTTTGAATAGAAATGGAATACACTCCTTTTGCTAGCTCACCTATATCAAGATGTATACTTGAATCATTCACATCCATTGAAACCACCTCACGTCCTGAGTGGTCGAAAATTGAAACGTGCGAAACCATCTCTTTTGATTCAATGCTTAGTTTATTTGTCGCCGGATTTGGAAAGACTTCAAAATGACTCGTCTCCAACGTTTTCGTACCGACCCAAGTTGGTGTTGAATTGATTCCATAAAGAGCAAGATTGTGTTTATTAATTACCCAAAGGTTTCCTGTGGGATCAATTTCTATGGAATTGTAAAATGAGAAGTCCAATGGAGCGCTGGATTCATCAAACACCTCATCCCATGTCTTTGTGATCTGATCGTAATGTCCAATTGCCGTAGGTTTCAGATTTGCATCACCAAATACTACCCAAATATTGTCATTTTGATCAAATTCAAACTCAACTATACGTCCACTTGGCATTCCTGTTGTGTTACCTAGAGCAATGGTATCGAAAAACACACCATTTTGGGCAATTGAAATACCATGATCTCCAGAAGTATAGAATAAGTCAGTATTTGGTGAAAACTTAAAATCATAGTTCATACCATCCATTAAATAGTCAATTGTATCTGCACCTTTTAGCTCAAAAGAGCCATTAATACGATGTACCAACAACCCACTTTGAAGGCTAGAATTTCCCCACAAATCGCCATTTTTGGAAACAATTCTACGGAGGTATGAAACACTACCTATACTTGGAATACCATCTTCTATTACCACAAAATCTTCATTAATCCTTGACATCCAAACCGTATCGGCATCAGAAGATAAGTTAATTCCTTGATTGAAACTTGAAACAAGCATCCAGCTACTTCCATCAAAACTGTAAATACCTTCAAACTTACTCAAAGCATACACCATTTGAGAAGTAAATGCCAAATCGACAAACGATGATTGATCATCAAATATCGGGCAATTGGTATAATCAAATTTATCAAATGCTCCATTCGTCTGGTCTATCCGCATGATCTTACCCGGGGCAATTGTCCAAAGTGAGTTGTCATAAGGATTCACCTTAAAAAATTTATGATTTAATTGTTCAGCCGCCCCCCCTGAAAGAATCGAATTATAAATCCCTCCAGGAATAACAGTCCAGTCTTGTGTACGTCCAATAACAGAACAACAAACGAACGCGAATAAAATCAATGCTTTCATACCTATAGTTTCATCAGTTTTCTGGATTCCAAGAAGTTTCCACGGGAGTCTATCAAAGTTACGAAATATAATCCGTTCTCAAATTGAGAGACATCTATGGTGTAGTTCTTAGTTTCTGTACAGTGCATTCTGTTGACTTCTTTACCCGAGATATCAGTAAGTACGATTGAACTTATACCATTCTCGTCACTCAAGGAAACATGGATAGATGTATTCGATGGATTTGGATACACCTCCCACTTAAAGTTTCTACTCTCCAATGTCTCATTTAAATAGGCTGTGGAGTCAAACAGTAAATTCAGTGAATCACAGGTAAACGGATAGCGTTCGGAAATAGTCGTATCGCGCACGTAGATGGAATACGCCATTTGTGGGAGTTGGATGTTTGGGTTAATGGGGTACCAAAAGTCTTCAGATGCCGTAACACCAACCTCTAGTGAAACTTGATATTTGCCAATAAAGTGATAATAATAACCACTTAAGAATATCGACGAATCTCCAACCACACTGTCAATTTCACACATGGGTTCGATTTTAAAGGTATGAGATGTAAGGGTTGAATCATAAATTGAGCTACCGGGCGAAATTGGATAAACATCGTAATAGAGGTCTTCTACCTTCTGCAAAGAATTAGTTCTACTGTGGCGCATCCAGGTATCCAGTAATTCAGCGCTATCCCCCATGAACTGCGAAAAATGGTAATTAATCCTGTATTTGTATCTCACCGCTTCATAATTCAACCCAAGTTCGAGCGGGAATGAACTCCCCAAGGGACCATTGTAAATTTGATTCAAAGGTCTATCCAGAAAAAAAGACACCGTGTCTTGTTCTACAACTTGAGAAGATATAAGGGGAGTAGTTGGGTGAATAATCTGGTATTCAGGAAAGTCAATCATGCCTATGGCTTTTTCAGCATTCAATCTTCCCCATCCACTTAGTTCTGAATAGTCGGTTGGAGGATTGTTTTCAGCTGTTGGAGTAGCGGACTTCTGTATAATGTATTCCACATCCGCCGGATCAAGATTTAATTCCGAATAGCACGTATCATTGTAATGACTGAGCAACAAAGCCGCAACACCACTCACGTGCGGAGCAGCAGATGACGTTCCATTATACTGGCCGTAAGGTTGAGGGTTGGGGTTATTCGCGGAAGTGTCCTGTACGGAAGAAGTCGTCCAAATTAAATCTTTTGTGCCAGGTGCAATTACATCAATATCCCGTCCCTTTAGCGGAAAATAGGAATCACTGGCATTTACTAATGGATTGAGTCTATTGCCATCCGTTCCAGAAGAACCGACACTGATAATCCAAGAATCATCATAGCTATATGGATATTTCTCAAGATTATCCACATAGGTATTTGGATCCAAGGTTGTGGGTGGCAGGTACACCTTATTCCCACGACTAACCACATTCACCACACCGTTTTGTAAGGAGAATAAGAACGACTCTCTACATAAATTGCATTCCGTAAATTCACCGCCAAGTCCGAAAGTACCACCACCGCCCAGCGTATCCAGTGGCTCATCTTCTTGTTTGTTCGTTGCATCAACGCTCACAGCATAGCTGTGATTTCCAATGTGAATGCCATACCCCGCTTGCAGACCAGAAGAATTATCTAATGGTTGACTTTGTCCCCAATCGTAATATGAACCTACGGAACGGGCAGCATTAATAATCCCAACGGATAACTGCTCTATATTGCTCACGTTTCCACCACCTTGATTGTATCGGAAATCGATTAAACTCACCCCTGTAGAATCTGAGCCGTCTCCACCTGCTATTCCAGCAATGCCTGTACTATTGTTTCGTCTTGCTCCGATAATTCCTGCTCCCTTAGTTCCGTGATTGCGATTATCGGTTCCCCACACAGCAGGATAGTTGGAATTCCATGCCCAACCCGTCAATACATCTAAATCTGCATTGGTTGTATCAATACCCGTATCGAATACCCCTACCTTAATCCATGGTACACCAGTTTCGACTTCCCATGCCGGCTCTACATTGATATGAGCATTCGGATAAGCAGTTCCGTACAAGGACTGCTGCTGGTTGTACATCGTGTCATTTGGAACAGATAATAACTCAACTTCAAATTTTGGATCAACGTAGATCACAATAGGATATGCATTCTTTAAACTTCTTGTGAACGTTTGAAAGTCAACATTTTCAGGTCTGTTCACACTAAATGTTGCCCAGAATGGCGGTATTGAAACTTTCTGTCCCTGACGACCAATAGAAATCGTATCACTCGTTTTGAGGTTCAGGAAAATTTTTCGGCATTCCAATTGATTGATATTAAACAGACTTTGATCGATTTTCGACAATTCGTAAATCCCTTCATCCGATAATACTGTCTCCAAGTTAAAATAGGAATCATTCCTATTATCAACCTCATCCCAATTGAGTAGTTGATGATTGAAACGAACCATGACACTATTTGTATCATAGTTACTTTGACCAAAGCACGTTACTTGAGCGAAGATAGAAATGCAGCATACTAAATACCACAACAATAGTTTGTTCATTCTTGTTCATTTTCAGTGAATTCGTGTTACAACGAATATACTCGATTACTTCGTAATTGAATTACGTATAGGAGTATGTGATTTGGCTATAAAACAAACATACGACATTAATGTCGTTAAATCAAGTTTGCTTATGTCTTTTTTTGTGTGTGCCCAGTAAACACGAACAATATCATAGTTATCTGTCCAAAATTGGAAAACGTATTTCACACGAACGCAAAAAGCAGAATATTAGTCAGGCTCAGCTTGCGTTCGAAATACACTCCACAACTCGACAAATTCAGCGAATCGAGAAAGGTGAAATTAACGCTGGATTGACTTATTATATTGCCATAAGTGAAGCCCTTAATGTTTCCTTGTCAGAGTTACTGAACCTTTAACTCCCCATCAACACTTCTCTTTTAATAACTCCAACCACTTCCACCCTTTTCAAGGCACTATTCTTGTAACTTCAAAAGAAAAACAACAAACCCACCCCTTCTATGGCGAAAAAGAAAAAAGTGTTTGTTTTAGACACATCCGTACTCCTACACGACTACCAATCTATCACCTCATTCGATAAAAATGATGTAGTAATTCCAATTACTGTCCTCGAAGAATTGGACAAATTCAAAGTTGGAAACGATTCCAAAAACTTTACTGCCCGTGAGGTAATTCGGTTCATCGATAAGATCTCTGGACAACATGGATTGCAAAATTGGATCAGTTTGGGTGATCATCTTGGGAAGTTTAAAATCATCATGGATTGTCACCCCGAAAACATGAATGCAGAGGACATTTACGCCCGAGGGAAAAACGATCATAAAATCATCAATGCGGCGCTCTGCCTAAAGCAAGAAATCAAAAGCAAAGACATTGTACTCGTAACGAAGGACATCAACTTGCGTATCAAGGCAAAGGCATTGGGTATTATCGCAGAAGATTACGAAACAGGAAAAGTCAGTTCCGAAGAGTTACAATCCAACGCCATTCAGCTGATTGAAAATGTTGATTCGGAGCAGATTCGTCAAATTTTCACCAAAGGTTCCATCGATGAAGACGGTATTTTGGGCGAACATAAAGTTGCAAACGGATACTATATTTTAAAGAACGGAACGTCTTCATCGCTAGCGGTCTACAATTCACGTTTGGATCAAATCGAGCGCATCGAAAAGGAGTTTGTATATGGCGTAAAGCCTAAAAATTCAGAGCAAGCCTTCGCCTTCAACGCATTGCTCAACGATAATATCAAGCTCGTCGCGTTACAGGGAGTGGCAGGAACTGGAAAAACATTGCTTGCCTTAGCCTCAGCGCTGGAGCAGCATAAGAAATACCATCAAATCATACTTGCGCGACCGATTGTTCCGCTATCGAATAAAGAAATCGGTTTCCTTCCAGGCAATGCCGACGATAAAATTGGACCGTACATGGAACCCTTGTGGGACAATTTGAAATTCATCAAAGCGCAATTTGGCGAAAATGAGAAAAAACACAAGGCAATTTTGGCATTGGAGGAAAGTGGAAAAATTGTGATCTCGCCTTTGGCATTTATTCGTGGGCGTAGTCTTTCGAACATCATGTTCATCATCGACGAAGCGCAGAACCTCACCCCTCACGAAGTGAAAACCATCATTACGCGGGCCGGTGAGAATACGAAGATTGTCTTTACGGGAGACGTCAACCAAATTGATACACCGTACTTGGATGAAAACAGTAATGGACTCGCCTATTTGGTCGATCGGCTGAAAGGTCAGTCCTTGTTTGCACATGTCCAATTGGAAAAAGGAGAACGCTCCGAATTGGCGAATTTGGCGAATGATTTGTTGTAGTCTGACATCCGATTACCGAAAAACCAACTGAACGCTGAGCGAAGCCGAAGCGTGATGAGATGAAGTCAAAAATTGGAGATTAGATCGTAGCGGCAATTGCATCCTTAGATTTTTAGGCTGCCCGAGCGGTCTACGGGTTTTAGTCCAGACGTAAATAGTGGTTCTGCTAATTGTTACTAGGGGCACTTCGGGTACCTCAGTGCCCTACTAAAAAAGCGCCACACACCATTTTTCATCAGGAGCTATCACCCTTCGCCCTGGCAGGAGCAAATCGCTAACTGAAATAAAAACGCTTTCTTGTGAAAAAAAAGCAACATGAGTATAGCGGGGAAAATAGTGAAAGATGCCAAAGAGTTTGTGGATCGAGCTGCAACTGAGCAGGTTCAAAAATTCAATGAGCCATCGTTTGGTAAAGGTGATGCAGGAACACTACACGGCGCCAGAACCGATGCCAATGGATACAAGTTTTTACACATCACTTTATTCGGAACACCCAATATCAAAGTTGTGAAAGGGTGTAATCTACAATTTGAAAGTTCAAAAGGAACCATTTCCTGTCATTCCGACACAAAAGATATTGAATCCATCTATTCCACAACCCTTGGGAAAGGCATTACCAGCTTCGAAATTTACCTCGATGAAAGCCTTTATCAATCATTAAAATCTCCCGTCACTGCAGTCGACATCACCTTTCCACGAAAATTGTTTAGGAAAGATTCGTTTACATTTACGATTGATCCTTCGATTTTCTTGAAGCTCTTGAAGTAGTGGTTAACGTAACGGTTTATTTCCACTGTATCTGGTAGCGACATTCATTATTGAATATTCTCCAAATCTTGTCTTCCAATAATTGCCATTATTTCCACCACACCTTGATTAATGCGGTAATAAATACTATCGACCCCGCATAAACAGCGTCTGTAACCAGGTTTTATGAAATCTACTGCTTCAAATGAGAATGGCTGTCTGGCGATTAATTCGAAGAATGTATTAAAGTACTTGTCTGCTTGTGATTCGCCAAATTGACGAACGCCATAGTGATGGATTCGGATCAAGTCATCTTTGACGTCATTACTTAATCTGTATTTAGCCATTAAGTAATGACTTTGATTTTGCCAGTATTTGTTCTTTTGTCTCCTCCGTAAAACCGCTTTGTTCGGCTGTGGTCACTTTTGCCTTTATCCAATCAATTTGCTTTTGTTGACTTCTAGCTTGTCTGACCAAATCATTAATCAGCTCACTTTTACTGGAATATTCTTTACTATCTACCTGACTTTTCAGCCATTTGTCATTCGGTTCTGTAAGTGAAATGCTTTGTCGTGCCATAACATACTAATTGGTGAAAAATTACACCAAAAACAAAAGTGAAGCAGACTTTATTTTTTGTGGTGTTTACTTCTTATTGTTGCTACGCGGTAATATAGTGCTTTTGGTAGTTGGCTTATCTGTTATGTTCATTTCTCAATCGCCCTCCCAATAAATAATATACTTGACGATATGCACCAATATCTGTTTTGCCTTTATATTCAATTTGAAGGTTGTTTTTTAGCTCTTTATAGTTCGAGTAATAGAAGCTTGAGAACCTTTGAATCACTTTTTCATTTCGGATGATCCAAACAGCTTCGTGAGTACCAGCCCTAGAATATTCATCTATGGTTATGTAAAAATCATTCTCTTTCCAACCATGTACCTTATGCAAAAAAGTAAACACGGGAATTATGGAGGTGATACTATCACTATTCAGTTTTATAATTTTGATTTGACTGAGCACGAAGAGTAAAACAAGGATATATCCAATCACTAAACCAGAAAAAGACAAAATCATCACGTTGTTAGATGATTCCATAAACTCTAAGGATAGTATGAATGCTAAGAATGATATCATTAAGCACAAGAAAATTGGCAAAACCAATCCTCCGAAAAATGTATATTTTGATTTAATTGAGTGCATTTTATGATAAATGTCTGTTAACCATAACGATCCGCGCCTAGGAAGCGTACAGCTTCTCGAATATAATTATATTGCGGCTTGATTTGTAGGTGCTATTACCAACTTCCTTCCTTTTATTCCGGATGCGCAACCGAAAAAATACTCGATGTATTCTACTTCGAAATCGTATTTTTCAAATATCCGTTTAACTTCTTTTGAGTTTTGAAAGTTTTCTGTGTAAACACCTAACATTTTATATGTTGAAGGGTTTCCTAAAAATATCCAGCCAAGTACAGGTATCACTCTCTTGAGATAAAACAAGTAGAAGAACTTTAGAACCTTTCCTTTAGGCACCGAAACATCGATTAAACTGAATTGTCCGTTTGGTTTTAATATGCGTTCAATTTGTATAGCAAGGGCATCTAATTGGTCATGTGAAAATGTTTTCAAACCAAAACCAGATATTACACAATCAGCCAATTCAGTTTCTATTGAATTGTTAAACACATCTTCCTTTAGTACTGTGATCTTTTCCAGTTTAATCTTGGACGCTCTGTTTTTAGCATGTTTAACCATTTCTCCAGAGAAGTCTAGGGCAATTAGCTCCACATTTTGAGGTGCTCTTTTGGCAATGGGTTTCCAACATTCACCCATTCCGGACATCAGATCAATAATTACCTTAGAATTTCTTAGGTCAATATCTTTTATACATTGTTTTCTCCATGCTGAACTAAAACCAAAAGAGGTTATATAATTCATTCTATCATATGAGCTACTCATCTTGTCAAATAGTTCTTCGACGTATTTTGAGTCATAGATATCTTGCATCTGGTTTTTTATTGTTGGTATCGGTTCTCAAGTAGGAGACGCGGGCTTCTCGGTTGTGGTAGTTCAGCCCGTGGCTTTTAGTTGATGTTAGCATTTCGTTTTTATTCGATTATTATTTTCTGAACTAAGGTTGGCATTGATTCTTTTAATTGAATAAATCTAATAACACCTTGTTCCCAAATGTATTCAATAATCCACTTTTTATCAGTAGTTAGTATCCATGTCTCGGGTCTTGAGAAGAACTCGGTTGGCTTGTCTAAAAAGGCTTTGGCTGAAAATTCTAACTCAGGGTCACCACCTTGATAACAAACTATAACCTCACTTTCGGTAGAAATGAGCGATGAAAACAGTTCTTTAAATTTCTCAGAATTAATTTCTACTTCACTAATATTAAATGAATTTATAGCATTTGAATCATCAACATCAATTTGAAAATCTCCGTGAATACCTCTATAACCATCACGATTCCTTACACGCACGTTCGAATCAATCCAATTAAGATTCTCAAACTCGTAGTACACAGAATAGGATTCATCTAATTTAACTAAATGTGATATTTGGGATGCTACTCGATCCCTTAGATCATTGAGTCGAACTTCCTCTTGGAGTTTCAGCCTTTTAGATTTAAGTTCTTCTATTTTTTCTTTGTCCATTTGAGTAGGTCTATCTATTCGGGTGCTCAATGAATGCTAACGGGATCGGGCTACGAACAGTGCGGCTCGCCACCCAAAATTGTTCTTCCGAAGTTACAAATAGATTTTCAAACC
>JABXHO010000141.1 GCA_013373595.1 Flavobacteriales bacterium
GACCAAACACAGCTTTGTGTCTTGACGCAGTCAAGCCTGAGTCTTTGTGGTAAAAATAAACCACATAGTGACATAGTTTAAATTGCACCTCGAGGACAAAGAATAACATAAACGAAGCTCCGTCAAGCCAAAGCCCTTGTGGTGAAAATAAACCACGAAGTCACAAGGCACACAAGGCTTCTCATTGTTTGGATACACTTACTTCTCCAATAAAGGAGTTATGAATGTGGTAATTCCACCTGCCGTTCGAAACGTTAATCATTTGCTAACGTCCATGAATTCCAAGGTTTCAGTGGGAAGGATTTTGTAATTTTAGCGCATGAACAGACGAACGATCAACGCAGTAATCGTCCTTGGGATTTTATCCATCCTGAGCATTATGGTGATTCAAGGTGTTTGGATTCGAAAAACCATCTCTACGCAGGCGGCATCCCTCGAAATACAACAACAAGAAGACTCATTGAACTTTGTCCGGTTTACAGAGAATACTCACATCGCGTTGAGCAATGTTCTGAAAGACATCGCACTACTCAGCTCAGACAGTTCAGACCTTTACGGAGCAGTTAAACAAATAGAACCAAACTATTTTTCTGTTGACATCAATGAAGAACTGCAACCGTATTATTTAGAAACCTTGTTGAAACGAGAATTTTACGCTCAGCAGGTTCGCTACGATTTTCAGTATGGGATTTACGATTGCTTTACAGACTCCATTGTCTTTGGAAATCTCATCGAATATGTAGGAGACTCCACTTTTTCCTCCAAAGAAAGCACTTCCGAAGCCCCTCTTCCAGAAGCCATTTGGAGCAAAGACGGACATTATTTCACCGTTTATTTCCCTGACGTACAGGAAAACGGCGCTTTCACACAGTTATCAACTTCTTATTCGCCCTATTTTTACCTCATTTTTATTGTGGTAGTCATTCTGATCTTCTTCGGCTTTACCGTAAACGTGATTATGCGCCAAAAACGACTTTCTGAAGTGAAAACAGACTTCATCAACAACATGACGCACGAGCTGAAAACGCCCATTTCCACCATTGGATTATCAGCTGAAATGATCATGCGCAGCAACATCACGGATAAAGAAAAATTGCAACAATACGCAGGAATTATTTTCAAAGAGAACAAACGCCTAGAGCATCAGGTGGAACGCGTATTGAACGTAGCCAAAATGGACAAAGACAAACTTTCTTTGAAAAAAGAACTGTTTGATGTTCATGAGCTACTAGATGAAGCACGGGATAACTTCGAGTTTAACCAAACCGAAAAAGGAGGTTCGATTCATTTGGAACTTGAAGCAACACAGTATGAAATCAATGCAGATCCCGTTCACCTTTCGAATGTTGTGTACAATTTGATGGACAATGCCGTGAAATACTGTGACCAAGCTCCAGATATCACCATAAAAACACAATCTGACAAACGTTGGTTCCTGTTGGAAATTTCCGATAATGGAATTGGAATCAAGCGAGAAGACATTAAAATGATCTTCGATAAATTCTACCGCGTTCCCACTGGAAACCGACATGACGTAAAAGGATTCGGATTAGGACTTTACTACGTAAAACTAATCATCGAAGAGCATGGAGGACAGATTAATGTGAAAAGTATTGTTGGAAAAGGAACCACATTCAGCATCAAATTACCGATTGATTAGAACTTATTCAACGTCAGTATAAAGGATTAATAATCAAACAAAAAGACCTTTTAAAACCGTAAAAAAGCGGGCAAATCATCCTTACAATTAACGTAAAGTTTACTTCTTTTTAGAAAAAAAATACGTACAATTGCACCATTAACATACTTATCAGGTAGGTTATTAGTATTTATAGAAGTATTCGTCATGATTATTGATTCATTTTTTACGTCAAGAAGCCGACAAAAAGAGAAGGCCGCCCCTCCCGAAAAGTGGAAGCGCAGCTTACTCAAGACAATCAGTTGGCGTGCCATTGGTACGATTGACACCGTGTTGATTTCCTATTTCTTGACAGGAACCATCGACGTGGCCCTATCTATTGGAGGAATTGAACTCATCACAAAAATGGCGCTTTACTTCGTACACGAACGATTGTGGAATCAAATTACATGGGGAAGATGATGAAAATAGACATCAATGAACTAAACGCACGATATAAAGACGAGTCACCAGAAAACATTATTCGATTCGCCTTATCGCTTGCAAAAAAACCAATATTAACAACGAATTTTCGTCCGTATGAAGTCGCCATTTTGAAAGCTGTTTCTGACGTTCAACCCGCCATTGACGTGATTTGGTGCGATACCGGATATAATACTCCGAACACCTATCGTCACGCTGAAGAACTCATTAAGTTGTTGGGCTTGAATATTCATTTGTACATTCCGAAACAAACCGCAGCACACCGCGACATCACATTGGGGATTCCAAATGTTGACGATCCCAAACATGCCATATTCACCGAGCAAGTAAAGTTAGAACCCTTCGGGCGTGCCATGGCCGAACATCAACCCGACGTCTGGTTTACCAACCTTCGTCACGGACAAACTGCATTTCGAAACAGCATTGATATCTTCTCACAAGATGCGAAAGGTGTTTTAAAAGTAAGTCCGTTCTACCATTGGTCTGATGAACAACTCGATGAATACCTCGCAACACACAAATTACCGAATGAATTCCACTACTTCGATCCAACCAAACAATTGGAGAATAGAGAATGTGGACTACATACATAACAAAAGAACATGAACACGACAGCTAGTATCAACCCATTAGAAAACGAAGCTATCTATATCCTGCGCGAAGTGGTTGCGCAATTTGAACGTCCCGTATTGCTTTTTTCGGGAGGAAAAGACTCAATCACCCTGGTGAGATTGGCCCAAAAAGCGTTTTATCCCGGGAAGATTCCATTTCCGCTTCTTCATATCGATACGGGACACAACTTCCCAGAGACAATCGAATTTAGAGATCGATTGGTCAAAGAATTGGGACTTGAATTGATTGTTCGGAAAGTGCAACAATCCATTGACGAAGGGAAAGTGATTGAGGAAACTGGTAAATACGCCAGCCGCAACATGCTTCAGACATCTACCCTACTCGATGCCATTGAAGAATTCAAATTTGATGCCTGTATTGGTGGAGCCCGAAGAGACGAAGAGAAAGCCCGTGCCAAGGAGCGCATTTTTTCAGTTCGAGATGACTTTGGACAATGGGACGAAAAAAATCAACGCCCAGAATTGTTCGACATGCTCAATGGAGAGATCAATCTTGGACAAAACGTTCGCGTATTTCCCATCTCTAACTGGACCGAATTGGATGTTTGGTCGTATATCGAACAAGAAAACATTGAAATTCCATCCATTTATTTCGCGCACAAACGCAAAGTATTTCATCGCGATGGATTGATTTGGTCCTTTGATGATGATATCGTTTATCGTGAAGAAGACGAAGTATGCGAAGAACTCACCGTTCGCTTCAGAACAGTTGGCGACATGAGCTGTACAGCGGCCGTGCTTTCCGACGCGGGCGATATTGTGAGTGTGGTGCAAGAAATTCGCGAAGCCACCATTTCAGAACGCGGTGCTCGCATTGATGATAAACGATCCGAAGCGGCCATGGAAAAACGCAAGCAACAAGGCTATTTCTAAGTAAGAATCAAAAAATAGTGAAGCCCAAAACGGCGACACAAACAAGCTATGGAAGTATTAAAAATCGCTACAGCAGGTAGCGTAGATGATGGAAAAAGTACATTGATCGGACGTATTTTATACGATACAAAATCATTGACAACGGATAAATTAGAAGCTATTGAAAAAACGAGCAAGCGGCGTGGTTACGACTACCTCGACTTCTCGTTAGCAACAGATGGACTGGTTGCAGAACGTGAACAAGGAATCACCATTGATGTTGCGCACATCTATTTCTCACAAGGGCATCGTAGCTACATCATTGCCGACACACCCGGACACATTGAATATACCCGAAACATGGTGACGGGAGCATCCACCTCACAAGCTTCCATCATTTTGATTGATGCACGAAAAGGTGTGATCGAACAAACCTATCGTCATTTCTTCATCAACAATTTGCTTCGTGTGAAGGATATTGTGGTGGCCATCAACAAAATGGATCTTGTCGATTATTCGGAAGAAATATTCAACAAAATCAAAAGCGATTTTCAACAAATCTTGGACAAAACAGACTACCAAGAACAAAACGTTTCCTTTATTCCAGTGAGTGCCTTACACGGCGATAACGTCGTTCACGCATCGAAGAACATGCCTTGGTACAACGGAACAACGGTACTCGGACACCTCGAAACATTGGATACGTCGAAAATTTACAGCGGAAATACACCTCGCTTCCCCATCCAAACAGTAGTTCGACCCAAAACAGAAGGATACCACGATTTTCGCGGTTACTCAGGGAAAGTGTGCGGTGGAGACCTATCTGTTGGAGATGAAATTATGGTGCTTCCCTCTCAAACGGAATCAAAGGTGAAAGAAATTTTTGTCCACGATCAACAATTCGATACGGCGGTGCAAAGCTCATCCGTAACACTCACCTTGGCTAATGACATCAACGTAAGTCGAGGCGATATGATTGTGAAAAAAGATGAGCTACCAAGCATTTTGAAAGAAGTAAATGCCACTGTATGCTGGATGGATTCCACGCAACTGCGATCACGTAACAAATATATTTTGCAACACGGCGTGAACAAGGTGCTTTCGATTGTGACGGACATCAAGCATAAAATACACCCTGATTTCTCTGGAATCGATTCGGACGTTCGTCAGTTAGAAATGAATGATATTGCCGAAGTGAGTTTCAAATTGAATCGACCAATTTACGCAGATCCCTTCACGGAAAATCGAGAAAATGGAGCGTTTATCTTGATTGATCAAAACACCAACAATACCGTTGGCGTAGGATTCATTCGGTAAATAATTGGAGATTAAACCAAGTCTGATAAATGCGTATTGTTGAAAATGGCAAGCGTATTGTCACGCACTTGAATCATTAATTTGTGTACGCTGCACGATGCCTCATCGGGGCAATCGTCGCAGTGCTCGTAATATTTCAGACTCACGCAAGAAACCAATGCAATTGGACCTTCCAGAATTCGCATTACTTGCGTCATTTTTGTTTCACTTGCTGGCTTTAACAAATAATAGCCTCCGCCCTTTCCTTTTTTGGAACCAAGAATTCCACTTTTGCGAAGTTGAACAAGGATACTTTCTAAATACTTGGGTGAAATATTTTCCATCTCGGCAATCACTCGCGTCTGCATTGGCGTATTATCTGTGGAGCGCGCTAGACACGTGAGTGCTTTTATTCCATATTTGGTTCTCTTTGAGATCATTTCACACTATCAATTGTTGTTCTTCGAGACAATTATACTGAATTAAGTGGTATTTCAATGTAACTCAAGGCGCATAATAAACTCAATTGATCATTTCTTATTACCAGAAATAACTAATTTTATAACTATGGATGAAATTGTAAATCGCGTACAGCAAAGTGGATTAATTTCTATGGACCTCGCCGACTTTAAACCGACAAAAGCGTTGGTTGAGCTCGATATTTCTGAGCAATTGTGGCAAGGACTCGTTTTGAAAGAAAAAGACTTTCGCGCATGGGTAAAAGACACGGACTGGTCGGTTTATTCGAACAAAGCGGTTTATGTTCACTGTTCAGTCGATGCGATTATTCCAACTTGGGCGTACATGCTCGTAGGATCACGCTTGCAAGATCACGAAGCCGATTTTGTGATTGGGAGCAAAAAAGATTTGGAAAAACAATTGATCTTAGATCGAATTCAATCCGAGCCGCTCGACAACTATGTGGACGGAAGAATTATCATTAAAGGCTGTGCGGATATCGCAGATCCTGCATACGCAATGACGGAATTAGTTAAACACCTTCAGCCCGTTGCGAAAAGCATTATGTATGGGGAACCATGCTCAACCGTTCCTGTCTATAAGCAGAAATAACCGCAAAATTCAATCCCTTTTCTCGAATTTTATGCACTAAAGCAGGTAAAAGCACTTTTATTCGCTCCTGGACCTTTACGTTATCGTGTACAACTAATACATCTCCTGCTTTGATTCGTTCCGCTTGATCAAGCACTTTTTCAATGGGCACAGATGGATCGTAATCGTATGAAAGCCACGACCACATTACGATGGTATAATCGCGACTGATTTCCCGCCCGAAGTTCATTGGAAGTCGTCCGTATGGAGGTCGAAACAAGGTGCTATTGATGTATTCCGACGCCTCTTCAATGGAACGCAAATACTCCTGCTTCGAGACCTTCGTTCCTTTCTCATGCTGCATCGTATGGTTTCCAATCGAGTGACCTTCATCTACCATTCGATTCATCAACTCAGGGTGAGACTTCGCATTCGCTCCAACACAGAAGAACGTTGCCTTTACATTTTCTTCCTGAAGGAAATCCAAGATCCAACTCGTCAGTTCTGAGGTTGGTCCATCGTCGAAGGTAAGAAATACTGAATTTGAATCAGAAGAAAACCCCCATCTTCTCCGCGGGAAAAACCACGGAAAATAAATGGGGGTTCTAAATAATTTCACCTTCACAATTTTAGTTAGGCGACGTCGTATCTTGTGCTGCTTGGGAAGCTCTCATCATGGCTTCCATCTCTTCCAAGGTCATTGTTGGTTCACCTGCACCAGGTTGAGGCATCATAGCCCCTTCTGGTACCTTCATGTAACCAAATTCCATCGCCATTCCTTCCTTGTAATCTTCCAATGTGTTCAAGGTAGAAGTGTAGAATCCACCGTTTGTTGCACTGAGTCGCTCTCCATTCAGTTTAGCTCGCTCTCTCAACTCTCTGAACAATCTTGGGTACAATTTATTATTGATGTACTCCAATTTCTTACTTGTGCGAATCGCCAATTTCCCTTTCTCTTGTCCTGCATCCAACGCAGATGTATTCAAGATATAGTAGGCATGCATCGCTGCAAAGAAATCTTCTCTGTTATCCGGATCAGCAATAAAGCGAACATCACTTTGGTCAAAATAATCAATGATTGATTCCAATTGATCAGCAAGTGTTAATCCAAGCTTCTCTGCTGCCTCATTATCTCCTGCTCCGTAGAACAATGTTACGTAGTTGTGAAGTTCACCATCGACATATCCTTTGAGTTTCACCTCTTGTCCAGATTCATCACGAATAACACGTCCGCTTGCATCCAATTGCTTGTAACCATCGCGAGGATCTCTACTCAAACTAGGCTCACCATAATCGATCACCACGTCCGCAGGCATCACCTCCAACGATTTCTTCAACAAAGAAATTGCTCGTTTCTTCTTTTCTGCTATTTCTTTCTCTGTCAATGCTGCTGCACCACCAAATCCACGTCCAGATTGATACACTTGTGCCATGTACTCTTCTGCAAGCGTGTAGAAATGCGCTCTGTATTGTTTCGTGTGGCGACGTGTGTAGTAATCCGTCAATACATCAGGATTTGCCATCTCACCGTAGGTGTAATTCTTCATAAGATTCTCGTACATCACATCTGCGTTTACTCGAGAATTTGGACGATCCAAAGGACTTAATTCGAACGCCATACCGTTTTGTTTAATGTATCCTCTTCGGTACAATGCCAACGAAACGTCAGATCCACCAGGGGAAGAGAAGTACAATCCGCGCTTCCAATCGTTGTTGCCCATGATATCGAGCATCATCGCTTGCTCACGCGTTAGGTATTGCTTCGTAAAGTTGAAACGCAATTCCTTCACACATTCATCTTTCTGATCTTTCGTGATCACACCCGACTTCACAGCATTGTCAACGTTCACTGGAAGAACGAATCCAGAACTTGGGAAGATACGTACGGTTTGTTGTCCATCGATATCAATCAAGTTCGCATCGTCGCGTGTAAATGCCATTGCATCGGCAAGGTTTGCGAAATCCCACGACTTTTCGAAGTTCAAGAGAAGATCTTGCATTCCTTGCGCTGCTTGTTGCGACATCTTCACCGCACCACCTTGAGAAGCCATCAAGACTTCCAAGCAAGCTTTGAAACGATTGTAGACGTCATCGGTCAAGTTCTCTTCATTGATCGGAGCACCAACAATCTCACGAATCTTATCCAAACGTGCTTTTGTTCTAGGATCAGTTGATGAAACACTTGCCAAAATAGACTGTGCACCACGCGCAAACTGTGCCATCGCAGCTCTCACCTGTTCCTGACTACCTGCTACTCTCAAATCAATCACCTTTTTCGTTAAATCAGGCGATGCACGTTGGAACAACTGCAATAAGTCGAAGAAATAAATTTGATCCGTATTTCCTGCATACATCAAAATCTGATCTTCTGTAAACTTAATTGGTAATGGTTCCGACTCGTACGCTTTCATCTTCATTTGATCCGTGTACCAATCCGTTTGCATCAACGAAAGGTTACACACACGAACGTCGGTTTTGAACCCTTCCACTTCTTGCATATACCACAATGGGAAGGTATCGTTATCACCGTTGGTGAAGATAATTCCGTTGTCTTCACATGATTTCAAATAGTTCATGGCCAAATCACGTGCTGATGTTTTCAAACTACGATCGTGATCGTCCCATCCTTGGAACGCCAAAATAAGTGGAACCGCTAATGTCAATAGAATCGCTGCACCCGCTCCGTGCTCATCTTTCTTGAGTACCTTTCTGAGCAACATCATTATTCCAATACCAACTGCAGAAATCACCGCAATGATCAACCACGACATCGTGCGCACTAATTCTCCGCTTGATGCATCCAAAATGAGGAAGAGCACCAAACCGGCTCCTGCAATAATTCCCATTCGTGCCATTTCTTTTTTGCCGAAGGACTTGAATGCTTCGTAGAGTGCATACACCCCGACACCGATCCACATCGCAAAGAAGTAGAACGAACCTGCGTAAGCGTAATCACGCTCTCTTGGCTCGAATGGTTTTTGGTTCAAGTACACCACAATGGCGATTCCCGTAAATAAGAACGCCAAGAAGACTACAAATGCATCTTTCGGTGACTTGTAGAAGTGGAAAATCATTCCAATCAATCCTAAAATCAATGGTAAGAAGAAGAATGAATTATTGGATGGATTCTCTTTTGTGTAGAACGGAGCAGCATCTTGGCTCCCCAAACGTGCTTGATCTACCACATCGAAACCGGACTTCCAGTTTCCACGCATAGCGCTTCCGTGTCCTTGAATATCATTTTGACGTCCCGAGAAGTTCCACATGAAATAACGCCAGTACATCCAGCTGAATTGATAATTCATCATGTACGTCATGTTCTCACCGAAGCTTGGCAAGCGCATTCCATCTTTTCCTATTTCTGTTCCTTTTTCTTCTGAAGGATCGTAACCCGACCATTTCTTATAGCCTGATACTTTACCATCACCCATGTTCCCCCAGTACATACGTGGGAGGAATGTCGTTTGCGCGTAGGTTGCTACGGCATTTTCACGAATGTTCTCATTCGACATGTAATATTTTTCCGTCACTGTAGATCCAGAAACGCCCTTTGCAAATTCATTTGCACGTGCTTCGTCTTTGAATGCTTTTACGTCTGAATCTCCTTTTTCGACAACAAAACGACGAAGGTAGGTAGGCGAAAGATCACCGTATTCCGAACGTGGATTCTCTTTTGAGTTCCAGTATTGACCGAAAAGAATCGGTGCCGACCCGTACTGCTCACGCTCGAGGTATGCTCTCAACGTTACCAAGTTTTCTGGGTCATTTTCATCCAAAGGAGGGTTTGCATTCGAACGAATAATGATTACCGCGAACGAACCGAACCCGATCAGCAACAATGCCAATCCCATTACCGAAGAATACAAAATGCGCATTCCTTTCTTGCGTGCGTAGCGCAACAAGAAAACAGCCAATCCAACCAACAATAAAAGGAAGAAGATTGATCCTGAATAGAATGGTAATCCGAAAGAATTCACGAAAGACACCTCAAATGACGACGCCAATGCAACCGTACCAGAGATCACCGCTTTTTGGATAAATCCAAGGATGATGATTGATAGCACTCCCGTGATCATTATTCCCGCCAGATTCACTTTTGTTGAGTATCTGAAATAGATAACGAAAGCGATAGCTGGAACCACCAAGATCCCCAAAAGGTGAACCCCAACAGCCAAACCAAGCAAGAACATGATCAATAACAACCAACGATCGGGTGAATATCCCTTCACGATGGCACCACGTGCGATTTGCCCCATTTCTTCATCCCAACGAAGGATAGCCCAGAAAATAGCCGCTGTGAATAAAGAGGACATTGCATATACCTCACCTTCCACGGCAGAGAACCAGAAAGACTCTGTGAATGCATATGCCAACGAACCGATGGCAGCACCACCAAACACAGCAATCATATCACCTTTTGATAATACAGGACGCGTTTTGAGGATCATTTTTTTGATCAACAAAGTGAGTGACCAGAACATAAACAGGATGGTCAACGAACTGGAAAGTCCAGATAAACGGTTGATCCAAACGGCTACATCTTCTACTCCTGCGAAGAAGGAGAACAAACGTCCAAGTACCATAAACAGCGGTGCTCCCGGAGGGTGACCCACTTCCAATTTATATGCTGCGGTGATGTACTCTCCACAGTCCCATAAACTTACTGTGTCTTCAATCGTTAGGAAATAAACGATTGTTGCGATTAAAAAAACGAACCATCCGAGGTACGTATTTAACTTTCTATAATTCATAAGCGTTATTCTAAACTGCCAGTCGAAAAAAATAAACGACTGTGTTGAGGCTGTGCGAATTTAAAAATATATCCCTAGCCTACAGAATGGAAGTCGTGAAAAAATGCCAAAATTTCAAACTTGGCAAAAAATAAAAGTCTAATTTTTTTTGAAAGAGTATTTGAGATTGTGAATTTTGTTATTACATTTGCACCCGCAACTGGTTTAAATAGTTGTTGAGACAGTTGTGAAACTGTCCTATGGTGTAACTGGCAACACGTCGGTTTTTGGTACCGAAGAGTCTAGGTTCGAGCCCTAGTGGGACAACAGAAAAGGAGATCATTATTGGTCTCCTTTTGTCGTTTATGACTTTCCTATTTATATTTAATTATGCATTAAGTACGGGCTCGAAAGAGCCTAACTTGAGCTATGCGGACTGGATGGTCCGCGCTCTGCGCCTTCGGAAATATATTTCCTCTAGTGGGACAACGAAAAGCCTTGTAATCATTTGATTATGAAGCTTTTTACTTTTTAACTGTCAGTTTTACTGTCAGTAGTTCAATATTTAGGGGTGATTTTTTGAGTGTTGATAACTTTATTCACCTTAATCTGTATTTTTAGGTGCTAATCATTGTTAATACTGTTTTTTTGATTCTGAATAGATGACACAATGAATTCACGAAACCTTAATTGATAATTGAAATGACCATTTCCGAATACATAACCGCTATCAACAAACGCTTTTCACAAGGCAACGCAACGGAACACACATTTAGAGGTGACCTACAACAATTACTAGAAACACTAGAGCCAACCATTTCAGCAACCAATGAACCCAAACGAATAGCGTGCGGTGCGCCTGACTACGTGTTAATGAAAAAGGATATTCCTGTTGGTTTCATTGAGGCAAAGAACATTGAAGATAGTGACCTAGAAGGAAAGAAGAAAACGGGCAACAAAAGCCAGTTCGACAGATATAAGGCTTCGTTGCCAAACCTCATCTTTACCGATTATGTGGATTTTCATTTTTACTTAGACGGTGAATTGCAAACCTCTATTAAATTGGGCGCGGTTGATGGATCAAACATTATTCCGATTCCTGAGAATTTTGAGCGGTTCAAACATTTGTACCATGACTTTTGTATGAATGTTTCCCAAACTATTCGGAGCAGTCAAAGACTTGCGGAATTGATGGCAGGAAAGGCGCGTTTGTTAGCCGATATAATCGAAAAGGCATTAATTGATGATCTCGCCGACCACTTGAACCCTGAAACAGAATTGGAACAACAACTGAACGCTTTCAAAGATGTGTTGATCCATGATATTACACCAAAACAATTTGCGGATGTATATGCTCAAACAATTGCCTACGGAATGTTTGCCGCGCGTTTGCATGATCCAACAATAAAAACATTTAGCAGGAAGGAAGCAGCAGAGTTAATACCAAAATCAAACCCGTTTTTACGCCGTTTGTTTCAATCCATTGTAGGTTATGACCTCGATACACGCATCCGTTGGGTAATAGATAGTTTGGTTGAGGTCTTTTTGGCGTGTAACGTTGCCGAATTACTAAAGGACTACGGTAGAAGCACTCAAATGAGTGATCCGATTATCCATTTTTATGAAACGTTTCTTGCCGAATACGACCCAAAATTGAGAAAGCAAAGGGGCGTTTGGTACACCCCTGCTCCCGTAGTAAATTTCATTGTACGTGCCGTGGATGAGGTACTGAAAACAGAATTTGGTTTAAAAGAAGGTTTAGCCGATACGAGTAAAATAAAAGTAAAGCGCCAACACACAACCAAAGCAACCGCAGATCGACGTTCTAAGCTACAAACGGTAGAAACCGAAGAAGAAGTACACCGCGTTCAAATTCTCGATCCCGCAACGGGAACGGGGACTTTTTTAGCCGAAGTAATAAAACACGTTCACAAAAAATTCAAAGGGCAAGAAGGAATTTGGAGTAGCTACGTAGAAAAAGACCTCATCCCACGGTTGAATGGTTTTGAGTTGTTGATGGCGTCCTATGCAATGGCACATTTGCAACTGGATTTATTGCTTACGGAAACGGGGTTTGTGCCTACCAAAGAACAACGTTTGCGCATTTTCCTTACGAACAGTTTGGAAGAATACCACAAGGACACGGGAACACTTTTTGCGAATTGGTTGAGCGCCGAAGCAAACGAAGCGAATCATATAAAGCGCGATACTCCTGTGATGTGCGTGATTGGGAATCCACCGTATAGTGGCGAAAGTTGGAACAAAGGAAAATGGATATCAGGATTAATGGAGGATTACAAGAAAGAACCTGGAGGACATACAAAATTAAAGGAAAGGAATCCCAAAGCGATAAATTCTGATGAGTATAAGTTCATTCGATACGCTCAACACTATATTGAGCGCAATGGCTCAGGAGTTATAGCTTTTATTAATCCACACACCTATTTAGACGCTCCTGTTTTTAGAGGTTTGAGGTGGAATCTATTAAAAACTTTTGAAACGATTTATACGCTGGATTTACACGGCAATTCAACAAAAAAAGAAAAGTCTCCCGATGGTAGTTTAGACATTAATGTTTTTGATATTAAACAAGGGGTTTCGATAAACATTTTTGTCAAAACGGGAGTTAAGAAAACAGATGATTTAGGAAAAGTTTATCATTTCGACCTTTTTGGGCAAAGAAAAAGTAAATATGATTTTCTGAATCGCAATTCACTTAGCGATGTAAACTTCTCTGAACTCAAACCATCAGCTCCTGATTACAAGTTTATACCAACTGATATTAGAGGAGAAAATTCCTATAGTGATGGCATTGGCATTTCAGAATTATTTTCAGTTAAAACAAGTGGTATTAAAACTCACGATGACAAAAACTTAGTCGCGATCGAACGAAATATTATTGAAACAAATATCCTAAACATGGGAGTAGTTTACAATGATGAAAAAGTAATGAAATATAACTATCGCCCATTTGATAGGGCTTTTGTCTATTATGACCCATTATTACTTGGTCGAGCAAGAGAAAAGACCATTTATCATCTTAAAGAGAATAACATTGGACTAATGTGTGTCCGTCAATCTCAATCCTCAAATATGAATTTTTTCGATGGTGTTTTCATTACAGATTGTTTCGCTGACACCAACATGTTCAGGAGAGGCGGGCCTTTATCATTTCCAATATATTCATATCCAACAATTAATGAGCAAAATGAAATTGACGATTCGGTAAACAGAATTCCCAATCTGAACTCAAAAATAATCCAGCAAATTAGTACTGTGCTCGGTTTAACCTTCACCAACGAAAAGGAAACAAACAAAAACACATTTGCACCCATAGACATTTTAGATTACATCTATGCTGTTTTGCATTCACCCGCCTACCGAGAAACGTACAAAGAATTTCTGAAGATCGACTTTCCACGCGTGCCTTATCCAAGCGGTGCCGCGAAGTTTTGGGAGTTAGTGAAATTGGGCGGTCAAATTCGTGAAATTCATCTTTTGGAAAGTGAAACGGCAGAGAACTACATCACAAGCTATCCGAAAACAGGAACGAACGAAGTAACGCGCAAATTAACGAAAACAGACATAGGTTTCGAACTGACCGATGAGGCAAAGCAAACGGGGCGTGTATGGATCAACAATGAACAGTATTTTGATGGCGTGCCACTGATCGCGTGGGAGTTTTACATTGGAGGGTATCAACCTGCTCAAAAATGGCTCAAAGATCGCAAGGGGCGCGTTTTAACGATGGAAGACATTTTCCACTATCAAAAAATTATTGTTGCACTCACCGAAACCGATCGTTTGATGAAGGAAATTGATAAAATTGGAGTTGTAGAAAACGAAACATCTCAAAATGGGTAGGAGAAAAAAGGGCGGTTCTCATAGTTTTTTGGAAATAGTTCTGATTATTGTTGGTGTACTTCTGCTCGTTCTGATTATTGCTGATGCGTTAGAAAACCGAAGGGAGAGAAAGAAAACGGATGCGGAAAAGCTACAAGATTTAAAGGAACTCCGAGAAAAGTATAACTCAGGAATTAAACGATCTGTTCGGAACGAATTTTGGATCTATTTCATCGCGAGAACTATTATCGTGGGACTTATCGTAGGACTTAATTTGTTCTTCTATTTCTCATACTATTCAAACCTACATTGGGAAAATGCGTTAGCGCATTTAATGAATATAAATGAAGCCTTAATTCTGATTTATTCGTTCATCGCATTTATGATTTACGGAACGCCTTCCAAGTTTGTAAAAGGTATTCGACAAGTAATTTATCGTTGGCGTAAACGAAGAAATCTACCTGCAAATTTGGATATTGACCAACTCGAAAAGGAAATAGCAGCGTTGGAAGCAAAAATTAAAGCAGACAAGAATAAACCTGATAATTGAGAACTCCAATTTGATTTTCATAATTCACTAACTTAGCCCCATGAACATCCAACTCACAGACGAAGAAAAAAAAGGTTCTCAACGGAGACGACCTTTACGAGATCATGCAAAATCGACCGTGACCGTGAACACTTTTGGATCGTTGGATTAGCGAACAACAACCGTATTTTATTCGTCGAATTAATTGGTTTGGGATCGGTTAACGCCACTATTACCGAGCCAATCGATGTGTTTAACTTTGTGCTCCAAAAACGCGCTGTAAAGGTTGTTTAAGTGCATACCCCCCAAGTGGAGAATTAACCCCATCTGAAACCGACAAAAACACTACCGATAACCTCATCCAAGCAGATAGAATAGTTCGCACTGAGGTTTACGATCATTTGATTATTACCGAGCGTAGTTATTTGAGTTTCCGCGAATCGGGGCTTTTGGCGGAATTGGAAAAAAGTTTGAAGTATGTTCCTGCCAATGAGGTTAAGGAACGAATGTTGGAGCAAGCAAAAGAATATGCAGAACGAAGCGTAATTCTTGCAAAAAGTGAAATGGTGTTAACGATGCTCTCCAAAGGGATGAGGTTCGAAGATATTGCCGAAATTACTGGGTTGAGTGTTGAGGAAATTGAGTTGTTGAAACGGGAGAATTCGTGAGGTTATCCAATCAAACTAATACTAAACATACTTAAAAGAAACCAACCAGTAAACCCCTCTATAATTGCAACATAACGCGATAAACCTTGCACAGGAATTTTACCAAACCCAAGAGTTGAAAATGCGTTAATGCTCAGAAAAACGGAATTGAACGCTTTCAAAACAATTAGGTAACACAGGTATAAGAAGATTCCCACACCTACTATTGAACCTCTAAATATTCTTTTTCTTATTGACAAATCCTTCCAACTGGACTTTAACATGTCTGTTCGTCGGTACAGGAATAGATTGATTCGATGTTTTGCAATTCCAGAAAAATAAAGTGGCCTTCCTAAAATTCGAATGTACAATGGAACTTTGCCATCTTTAGCTGCCATTTTATCTTTGTACTTCTCAAATGAATTTATCTCGTTCTTATGCCTTTTTTCGTATTCCCTTTCTAAATTTTGCTTTGTTTTGAAATAGAGCATTACTTTCTTGTGCTGCGCTATAAGAAATTCTCGATTTATACGATCCCAGTCACTGTAAAAAAAGAAGTAAACGCACGCGAAGCAGAGGATTGTGTAGAGGGATATTTTGAGTGCCTTAATAGGATTTGTACCGTAATCACAAAAAAGCTTGAAGAATTGATCAAAACGCCAGTTGAACCAATTTGACAGAGAATTATTTTGATCGTACAACAACTCCATTCTCTGGGTCTCAATATCTTTCATTTCAACGAAACAAGCATTAGCTGACTCCACATCACCTATCGTCATATATATATCATAGAAGTTCTTATACTCACCAATTAGGTCGTTATAGGAATAAACATCACGAATAATTTCAGATCTGTTCTTCCCTATTTTATCCGCTAGTCCAATTCTAAAACCGTCTACTAGAAACCAAGGAACTTTAGTCAATTTTGCGTTAAGATCAACATTGCTTAAATTGACTGATTGAGAAATATGCGTACTATCTATTGAGAACGCTCTTTGAACAGTCAAACCGTGCATAGTTAAACTGTTTAAACTACAATTTGAAATTCTTAGATCATTCACCTCTGCACCACTCAAAGAAATCGAATTCATTTTATCGCCAATAGGAAAAGTGTTCTCCTTCAAAGTGATCATATTGTACACTCCACAAAACATTATAGACCCAATCGAGGAAGTTGCTTCGGAGTCAGCGTCCTTTGGTTCTAGAAAAGTGTTTTCAACTATCCAGCAAACTTCAAAGTCCTGATCGAGCCATACCTTACCTTTCACTTTTGAATTTATTAAGGAAAAAAAGCCAAAAAAAGTGTTTTTCTTAAGTGAGCCTATTGCTAAATTCTCTAGTTCACAGTTACTAAACCCCAGCCGATTCACGAAACTTTTTGTTTCAGTCAAGGATATTCTTTTAAATCGAGTTTTGAATAAATCCACTTGGCTAAAACCGCACTTAACAAGATGAATATTCACTCCTATATCAATCCAATCATGTGTAAGCCCTACAAGATTGGAGGTGTCATCAACTTCTGGAGTCCAAGATATTTTTGTATTTCTCAGCCTATACACGTCCGATTCTTCGTTCAGTGCTTCTTGAATAAAAGTATGTATAGATATAGTTCGGTCGTAAGTGTTTGTATCTGTACCTGTATCATCGGGAAGGATCAAATATCCTTGACAAAAAGTTAGAAAAGGAATAAAGCACAAAGTGATTAATATTACCCTCATAGTGTGTTAGTTAGATTTGTAAGAAACGAAAAAAAAACGAAAATTAGTTGAAACCATTTCTTCGAACTCAAGAAACCATTCACTCCGTAATTAATCTAACTCTGAATCCACTCTGTTCAAAAACACATCCAACAACTCCGCAGGGGCGTGAAGTCCGTTAGAGTTTCTCCCGTGTCTTTGTTCACCCAATCGCGTTGTTTTTAGGTTGTACGTCCATAGGTCAAAATCAATCACGGCTTTTGCCCCTGATGGGGCTTGTTTTGGGTTGGGGTTGCTGAAGCCGAACCGCTCAAAAATTCGGTGTCCTTTCATTGCTTTGAAAATGGTGTACATGGCTTTTGAATAAAGCTTGGTATTTCCTTTTCGGTGCTTGTATTTCTCTACGGTTGGATCAGGAATTAGACTTAAAAAATTCTCGTTCCAACCGCTCATCAACCTCACCCTACCATTCAACACTCCTACTTCGTTCATTTCGAAAAAACTCCTTATTTTCAGTCGACTAAAAATTACCACATGAAAACAACATTACTACTCGCTGCCTTGTTCGCAGCGACTACTTTTTCTTTCGGACAACACCCAACGTGTGACGGATCGCGTTATTTGAACCCTACTTATTCGGTGGATCAAACGCTTGGCATTCAATACGGAAGCAATACAACCGTTGGCGGCAGCAACCAGGATTTATTTCTTGACTTCTTCGAACCTAGTGGAGATGTAGCGACTGCTCGCCCCTTAATCATTTTGGCTTTTGGAGGAAGCTTTATCGGAGGAACACGTGACGATATGCACCCATTTTGCGAGTATTATGCATCTCATGGATATGCGTGTGCAACGATCGATTACCGCCTTTACGACGGACCGCTTTTCCCTCTTCCCGACTCTACAGTGATGACAGACGAAGTGATCAAAGCATTGGGCGATATGAAAGCGGCTATTCGTTTCTTCAAGGAAGATGCTGCGAATGCTAATACGTATCGCGTAGATCCAGACTACATTATTGTAGGAGGAATTTCTGCTGGGGGAATTGTTGCTGCTCATGCAGGGATGCTAGACTCAACAGACGTTGTGGAGCCATACATCTTACCATTAGTTACGAATAACGGTGGTTGGGAAGGAAACAGCTCAGCGAACACGCAATATGATTCTGAAGTATTGGCCGTTTTGAATTACTCTGGTGCATTGAGAAGAACGGATTACATCGATCCTACAGACGTTCCCATTTTCTCTGTTCACGATGATAACGACGGAACTGTTCCTTACGCATTTGGATACGCATCCATTGCTACTTTCCCGATCATTAGCATGGAAGGGTCGTTCTTGATCGATCAAAAAGCGCAGGCGGAAGGAGTAACTTCTGAATTGATCACTTATGCAAACAGCAGCGGTCACGTGAGCTATTTCAGCGCAAACGCAACCACTACGGACACGATTCTTCAACGTTCATTGGAGTTCTTGTATCCACAAGTGTGTAATGCATCCGTTTCTATTGACCCAATTGAGGCACCGCTCGATTTTAGCGTATATCCAAATCCTGCACAAACGGAAATTACGATTAACGTAAAAAATGGTAGTGATTACCTAGTAAACATTTCCGATTTAGCGGGAAGATTAACACTTTCGAAAAGCATTACTGCTGGAGAAAACAAGATTTCGGTGGAGTCATTTAACTCAGGTGTATACCTCATCGAAGTAATCGATCAACAAAATGGAAAAAGCCTATTGAAACGATTGGTTGTGGAGTAATCTACCCTAGATATTTGAACTGATATTTTCAGTTATCCCATTTCGGGCTTGTGCTTTAGCAAGCCCGATTTTTTTTGTGAAGCATCTTCTTGATAAAAGATCGGTGCCCTGCAAATTAGATAAAGGCATTCGTACTGTCTGGCTTTGGACTAAACGCTTTAAAGTTATAGGTGCGTTCTGGCCATCCACCCTTTTTATCATTCGGCTGGACAGTAAATGTCGAATCGTTTTCAATGATTGCCTTACTTTGAACCGTATGCATCCCCCGAAAAAGTACAGGGAACCAATTTTCGACAGTCAGTTCGTCATTATCTACCAAAAACAAGCCCCAGGCGAGCTTTCGATCGGCACTATTTGCATACGCATTCCCATTCACGATTTCAGCTTCAATCTCCGACAAGGATGTGTTGTGCTCTCTCTCGATACCCGGGAAAAGAAACGTACCATCGCGATACAACACAACAATAGCGTAGCGCTGAACTCCTTCATCATCAATCACACTTGAATAGTAGTATCCATTCGTCTTTAGTTCGCTTCCGACGTAGAGTGTTTTTTGAAGTTCCATTGGTTTATCCTTCTTGCATGAGAGCAAGACCAATCCGAATAGTATAAAAGCTAGTTTTTTAATCGCCACGCGGTTACGTTTTTAGCAGAAAAATGTTAGGAAGAAATCGCCAATCTCAAAAAACCACCTGAGAATGCATTGAAATACGTTCCGCTTTTTCTTCATAATACTGATGCTTTACAAACAAAGGAATCCTACAATTACATCTCCAATGAGCGTTAGTGTGCTAATCAGACCATTAAAGAATTTCCCTATTCGTTTCCACATATTGGATTAAAAATACTCATATTCCAAGATAGTTTCAACAGAATTCATGATTGCGACCTCAGCACGCTCTAGCAAATTTCCATTTTCGTCGTAGGTGAATTTCGTTTGTATATTGCCACTTGAAAGCCGGTCCATGTTTAAAATTTCCACGAGGCGACCGTTTCCATCGTATCGATAACGTTCTTCTATTATGTCACCCTGCGGATTGGTTGTCGTGCGAAAAACATCTCTCCCCTGATAGTCAAAAAGAATCGTGGTTGTATCTCGCGAACTATACTGCCCCAAATAATTGGTGTACTTCTCCAGTTTCACCTTTCTCCCATCTTTCCAAAAATGCTCCTCCACTACATTTTCATCCGTTGTCCAATACTCCCCCCCATGAACGTCATACACTTTTAGCAAGCTGTCCATTTTATTGTATTCAAATCGCTCCTTCAGAAAATAGGTTTTGTGCAAGCCGTTTTCCTTCACCATCCGATTCAGAACCACACCCGACTTGTTGATATCGAGCACCGAATCAATTTCACCTGCTTTATTCTGATAAACGTGTCGCATGAGGTTCGGCTTCCCGTTAATCGAAACGAAATAATGCTTTCCTCCTTTGTGCCTTCGAACGCGAACCGTATCACACGTGTAGTATTTTTGTCTCTTTGGTCTTCTTCCGAAATCTTCCGTGAGATCATCTATGACATACGTAGAGCAAAATGCAGACTCAGCCAACCAACCCGAAACAATTTGATACTTTGCCAACACTTTCCCCGTAGAACTGTATCGATAAGCATATTGTTTCACATCCGCTTTTTCCCTCATCGCTTTCACTGAGCGCTTAAATCCCTTCACCTCACTTCGAAATTTCTCTGTGATGTTTCCCAAGGAATCAAACCGTTGGTAATCCACCCAAGTAGGTTGTTTTTCCCAGTAAGAAGTAATATAGATCAGCTTCGCTGTATCGCCCAAATACTCGGTTTCCATCAGTGAATTAAATGTATTTGCGCGTGCATAAACTTCCTTGATTTTCTCTCGTCCATTTTCGTAGGTGTACACCTCTCTTCGGTTAGACATGTTTTGACGTAGATTCTTCAAGTTCGTCATCAAACCACGCTCATTGTATGCATACACATTGTATAACGTGTCCTTCTGATCGTGCCGCACAATTGCTCGTTTGATTAGTTGATCTTTGTCATCATAAAATGAATACCAACTGGATTGATCTCCATAGTGAACGACTTTCTCCTTTCCATTTGCCAAGTATTCATATCTGGTTCGTGTATGTTCTCCTCTCGAATTGAACAAATCCTTGCGCACGAGCAACGTATCCTCTTTATACGTGTAGCGTTCATAAATAACTGTATCTCCACGAAAACCAAGATGCAAACGGCTTTTCACCAAGTTTTGCTCAGTGTAGGTTTGGAGATCTCGGTTCATGATTATTGAATCTTGTCGAATCTCCTGTCGTTCAACTACGTTGCCATTCTCATCCAGAAAACACGCGTAATGGGATGTGCTGTTTGGATTTTCCGCATTAAAAGAGCGCGCGATGTAATTACCATTGGGCAAGTATTCGTAGTGTACATAATCGTGTAGTTTACCCTCGTTGAAACGCTCACTTTTCAACTTTCGCTGCTGATTATCATAAGTGTATTCCGTCCAGAAATATCGCTTATTCTTTAGAAAACCTGTTGAGTAAACCGTTAATCCATTTTGATCAAATTCGTAGATACGGGAAGAGTCCGGCGGCAGTCCTTTCTCATCGTGATAGGCCGTCTTCGTTCGGATCACTATTCGCTTAATGCCATGTTTACGAATAAACTCGGGAGAATGCTCATACAGTTCTTGTTGAGCACAGACAGCACTAGACACAAGACTAATGAGTACGCCTAAGAAACAGTTCCACTTTGAAGTCATTCTACTACGAAGATGCATTAAACGAGAAAATCCACAAAAATCCTATCGAAAGTTCTATTCTAACATGACCTACATCATACTTTCTGAGCGATATTCCCCCGACCTTTCTATTGTCAAAGAAAGACAGAAAATAGAACTAATAAAACAATCAGAAAATGAAAAAGAGAGAGCCCGTTTCTAAGATTATGACATCAGATGTGATCACGTTGAACCATACAGATAACCTCGATACTGCTGAGCAATTATTCAAAAAGAATAATATTCGACACATCCCTGTAGTGAGTGGTACATCGATTATCGGAATGCTCAGTTTAACAGATTTGCTTCGAATCAGCTTTGCAGATGCTGCGCAGGGTGGAGATGTTGACACAACCGTTTACAACATGTTCACGATTGAGCAAGTAATGGCAAAAAACATTGTGAGTATTGGTTCCGACGCAACAATCAAAGAGGCTGCAGAAATATTATCACAAAAGGAATTTCACGCTTTACCCGTTGTTGACAACGGAGAGTTGGCAGGAATTGTAACGACCACAGATATGATTAACTATTTGTTGGATCAATACTGAAGACACACCAACTACTACGCAAACGCCCCTTCGATCATACAGATTGAAAGGGCGTTTTTTGGTTTAGTTGACAGGTCAGGTTACTTTGCTTTTCCGCCCGATTTTGAAGTTTTATTTCCTCTCCTCTTTCCCGATTTCTTTTTAAACTTCTTGCTCGGAGCATTTTCTAACTTTTCATTTGATCCTCCCATATCTACTTGTTTTTTGCTTACTCAAGATCAGAAATCTAAATTGAAAAAATTGAGCTTCCGATTATTCGACCAGCCCACTTGATTTTTCGTTAGAAGTGTTAAATCATCTGAATCTTTGATCTCGTTCTGCATCGGCTTCTACCACATTTTCTCCTATCTTTAAAATCCAAACCGTAAAAAACAACCATGAGCGAATTAGTTGTACTCGACGCTATTGAACAGCGCATTTTAGGCGTTTTATTGGAAAAGGAAAAAACTGTTCCTGACACCTACCCCATGACAGTAAATGGAATTCTCACAGCCTGCAATCAGAAGTCGGCTCGAAACCCCGTAATGTCGATCGATCAGGAAATGGTACAAGTGGGAATTGATAGTTTACGTTCGAAAGGATTGGTCAATACCGTGACAGGAGCTGGAAGCCGAACACTGAAATACAAGCATAATGCTCCTGCCAATTTGGATATCGGAGAAGACGAAGAAGCTGTTCTCTGCTTGCTCTTGCTGCGCGGTCCACTGACATCTGGCGAAGTGAATAGTAATAGCGGTCGATTGTTTGATTTTGAAAATCTGGATGCTGTTCAGCAATGCATGTCGGATTTAGCGGAAAGAGAACTACCACTGATTCAGCGTTTACCTCGAAAATCAGGGCAAAAAGAAGCACGCTACGCGCATTGTTTAGGAGGAGAAATTGACCTTGAAAGCTTCGAAGAAGAAGAAAACACCAGTTTCGCACCTGTTTCCAACTATGAAAAGCGACTCTCTGAACTAGAACAAGAAGTCGCAGAACTGAAGGCAAAGATGGAGCGTTTGAGTGATTTATTGGATTGATCTCCCAAACAAAGGAGGATTGAAAAAATCTTCCTTTAAAAACATAAACGTACAAAGGGGGCCCTTTCGAGCCCCCCACGCTAACCTAACCTAACCTAACCTAACTGTTGAAAAGAAGATTTTATTTAGGAAGAACCACGGAATCAATTACGTGGATCACTCCGTTTGATTGATACACATCGTATACTGAGATATTGGCTTTTCCTCCGTTCTCATCTGTGAGCATAATATTGTGATCACCATTCATGGATGCTGTTAGCTTTCCACCGTTCAATGATGTTAATGTTGCTTTTCCTTTTCCTGATTTAATCAATTTGGCAATTGCATCGAAATCATACGATCCTGAAACGACGTGATACGTCAATACGTTCGTTAATGCGCCCTTGTTTTCTGGCTTAAGTAATGTAGCTACCGTTCCTTCCGGCAAATTCTCAAATGCATCATTTACTGGAGCAAAAACAGTAAACGGTCCATCACCTTGAAGCGCACCCACTAAGTCTGCAGCTTTTACTGCGGCAACGAGTGTTGTGTGGTCCTCTGAATTTACTGCATTCTCAACGATATTCTTCTTTGGATACATTTGCTCTCCACCTACCATTGTTGTTTGTGCGAAACTTGACGCTGTCATTAATAATCCAAATACTGCTGCTGTTAGAATGTTCTTTTTCATCTTGTTTGTTTTTTAGTTTTAATTAAATGCTTGTTCTAGTCTGATTTAGCTTTGTTGTTAAATTCGACATACATACGCCCCTACTTTCGATTTGGATTTTTGAAAAGCAAAAAAAATTAATCAATACAACATAAAAACCATATAACAAACTGAAAAACAATGGTTTGAAATGAAATATTTTTTTTAAAAAAAAGTATCGAATGATAAAGAAGGAAGGATAGAGACAAAAAAAAGTCCTGACGAATAAACGCCAAGACTTCAATCATTTCTGTTCTCCTTAAAGGATTTCCATTTCTTTACCACATTTTACACACGGACCGGGCTTGTCGTAAACAGGACCGTTTTCGCAATCATCAGGACATTGATACGAAACACTTGGATCAATCGTATCTGTATCTCCACCTTCTTGTATATCTTCTTTTGCTTCTTCGAGTTGCTTTTCCAAATCGTTGGCAGCCTCTTCCATGCCACTTGTATCCACAGAGCAAGCGGTGAAACCAAGGCTAGCAACTACTGCTGCAATCATTAAAACTCTTTTTCTCATCGGAATTTCTTTTGGTAATTTTCGTAATGGACACAAGATAGAGATTGGAAGAACCAAAGTCAAGTGTCAAGCGAGCACAAATCAGTTGAGAGCATCTTGTGTGTAATTTCTGAGCCAAGTCATCGCTTTTTCTTTATCAGTAAAGAATTTGGTCGGAACGCTTGGCTGGAAAAATCCTGTGTACAGATTGGCTCCTAATTTCTCAATTTGATCACGTACCAAAATACCTGTTGCTGTGAGACATTCCATTGCGGGCCCAGTTGACAAGTAGCGGTTCGCAGCTCGATCCATTTTTGTTGCTTTACCCAATTCAACATACAAAGGACGCGCAACTCCTGCCGAAACCTTCAATCGATCGGCTACTATTTGCTTCGCCACTGGTAAATCTAAATGCCTAAAGGTTGACTTAAATATTTCGTGTACAACACCATATTCATCGATCCAGTATTCACAAAAATCATTTTCGAGATAAGCATTCTTTTGCATTGAGAGTATTTTTTTAGCGTAGGGAGCCTAATTTAAGCGTGAATGAAATTAACAACAGATTACACATCTTATTCACAACTCACCCAAATTTAGCAAGGATATTCTTATTATTGAATTAATTTACGGACTATTCTACTATCGTTTCTCAAAAAAAATTGACAGATTCCATATGGAATTGATAGTCTGAGTAGTCTCTTTTGTTTTATCATATAGGGCACCAATGAGAAAGGAAGTTATCCATACAATTTATGATTCGATCTCGAAAGGTACTCAAATAGGGATCGGACAGCTCTATACCGAAGATGAATTCTACGATAAAACAACCATTACGATTGGAAACAGTAGACACGTCAACTTTGGTTCGTACAGCTACCTAGGACTAGAGCACGACCAACGCTTGAAAGATGCAGCCATCGATGCGATTAAGCGGTACGGAATTCAATATCCATCTTCCAGAACATACGTTTCATCTACCTTGTACGGAGAACTCGAAAAACTTCTGGGAGACATTTTTAAAAAGCCCGTCATTCTTGCCACCACGACCACTCTTGCCCATGTAGCAGTGATGCCGATCGTGGTAAACGAAGGTGATGTTGTTTTGATGGATCAGCAAGTGCATTCGAGTGTACAATTTATGATTTCACATCTTCAGCTTCAAGGAATTCCATTCCATGTGGTCAGACACAATAGCCTCGAAAGCATTGAACGGCAAATAAAGGAACTCTCCCAGAAACACAACAATGTGTGGTATATGATGGATGGTATTTATAGCATGTACGGAGATCCAGCTCCGATGAAGGAGCTTCACGAATTGATGGATAAATATCCAAAGTTTCGATTGTATGTGGATGACGCGCATGGCATGTCTTGGAGCGGTCCGAATGGTTCAGGTTACGCATTGGAGTACACGCCTTTTCACGAACAGATGGTACTTGTTACCAGTCTCAACAAAGCCTTTGCCGCTGGAGGAGCCGTTGTGGTCATTCCCGATCCAAAGGTGCGCGAAATGGCAAGAACATGTGGTGGACCGTTTATTTTTGCCGGACAGCTTCAAATGTCGGCGCTCGGTGCCGGAATTGCATGCGCAAAAATTCACCTTTCGGAAGAAATCAAAGATTTACAGGCCGACCTCAAAATGAAAATCGCATTCTGTGAATCGCAGTTGATGGATCGCGGGCTTCCTTTCATCCAAAGCAAACATGGAACACCAATCTTTTTTGTGGCCGTAGGATTGTCCCGATTGGGTTACAATTTGGTTCAACGCATGATGCAGGAGGGATTTTATGTCAATCTTGCCATCTTTCCTGCCGTATCCATTACACGAACAGGCATCCGTTTTTCCATAACGTGTAATCATACACTCGAGCAAATTGAAGCGTTGGTCGCTACACTAGCAGTGCAATTTGAGGAGACTTTGATTGAAGAAGAGCGCACAATCGAAGACATCTATCACGCTTTCCGAAAAACGGAGATTTACAAGCCCACAAAAACAAAAGTGGCTCCCATCGTTCCGATGCGATTGCCCAATTTCCAAATCCAACATGAAACGCGAATCGAAACGATTCCTAAGGAAGTCTGGAACACATTCATGCACGATAAGGGAAGCTACGATTGGGATGGATTACGTTTTTTAGAGAATGTATATCGAAACAACAAAGAAGAACACGACAATTGGGAATTCAACTACTTCATTGTTCGTAACGTTGAAGGGAAAATCGTGCTTTGTACTTACATGACAGCCTGTATGGTAAAGGACGATGCGCTCGTACCTGCACTCATTTCGCAACAAATTGAGCAGAAACGACAGTTAAACCCCTACTATTTGTGCTCGAAGACATTGATGTTGGGCTGCCCCATTTCAATAGGAGATCATTTGTACATCGATAAAAGTTCTGCCGATTGGGAAGCAGCGTTTTCTTTCTTTATGGAGAAGATTACATCCATTTTCGACCAAGACGTGGCGAACGTTTTACAAATGCGCGACATTGCCAAAACAGAATCAAAACTACATGAGAGCTTCGAAAGTCAGGGCTTTGTGAAAGTAGATGTTTTTGATGGATACGCTATTAGTTTGAATGGAATTAATAGTGCCGATGCATTCCTACAACGACTCAAAAGTGATCGAAGAAGGTTTGTTAGACATCGCGCGATTGAGAATTCGGATCAATTTGAAGTGCGACTTCTCGGTAGTAAAGACATGCATCTACTTGAGGCTGTTTATCAGCTCTATCTTAATACCAAAGAAAAGCATGTTGAATTGAATCTATTCGACTGTCCAAAAGATCTTTTCAGACAAGCCATTCCCTCTCCAGATTGGGATGTTCTTGTTCTTTCACTACGAGCAGATTCTACCAATAAACCGATCGGACTGGCATTGAACGTCAAATCAGGTTCGAACTACAATTTTATATTCGCCGGTTTGGATTATCGTTTTGTAGAGTCGCATGATACGTACAACCAGTTATTGTGGCAGATTGTTCTTCGCGCGATCCTCCTCGGAAGTTCGAAAATCGATCTTGGACTCACCACCCGTCAAAACAAACGTAAGTTTGGCGCCAACGATTACTCAAGCGTGTCATTTGTTCAGGTAAAAGACGATTTCAATTACAAAATCATTAGTTCGATGGTGAACTATGACAGTAACATGAATGAAATCTCAAAAATGCAGAAAAAGCGCATTACCTCACTCGAATCGCATTTCGGCGTACAAAAGGCAGCAGGTGCTTCCTAGTAATTAATCTTGATAAGCGCTTGGTACTTTCTACAAGTAGATAGAAAACTTAGATCCTTTTCCTGGCTCACTTTCAACAGCGATAGAACCATTGCAGCGCATCAAACAACGCTTGATAAAATATAAGCCCATTCCATAGCCTTCACCTTCCTTCGATCCGCGGTATCCTTTCTCGAAAACCTTATCGATTTGGTCTTTTTCAATCCCTATTCCATTATCTGAAATTTCAACCAGCACCGCATTGGTCACTTTTGAAAACTGGATCGTTACCTGTGGATTTTCTTGCTGAGCCGTGTATTTAATCGCGTTGCTAATTACATGCTTCAAAATCGAATAAACCGTTTCGAAATCGGCCAAAAACGACTCCGATAATTCGCTATTGATGGAAAATTCAACCTTCTCAAAGTTCGTTTGGAAACGCAATTCCGACAAAATGCTGTTGACAACAGTTTTGGGGTCAATCAATTCTTCGGATGGCTCCTCCACCTTATTCAATTTGTCGAGTTGCGCATATTTGATTTTATACAAACTCTCCAATGATGTTTGAAGACGATAATTGTGGTCACTCGGTGAAACATCTCCCTTTTTGAGTGAACGTACCGCATCAATCACACTATCGATAGACGTTAGTTGATTGTACACCTCTTCATCCTCATCTATACTCGTTGTATCAAAATCGACACTTAAAACGTATTCTTTTACTTCGTCAGAATCATCACTCAACTGATCATCCGATAAAATCACCGCATCCAGTTGAATATAGGCTTCAAGCTGCTTGTCGTCATTTCCAAAGTGATCAAAAATCCGTTCTCCCAGATGGTTTGAAGTTAACTCGCTCATTGTTTTTCCATTCCATGCAGGAACGAAGTCAAAAATGGAGAGGTCGATCAATTCACCATTTTGCACCTGAAGAATTTTCTCCAAACGTCGGCTCGCGAATCGAATAGATCCGTTATCACCCAACACGAGGAAACCTTTCGTTGGATCTTTACTCAAGTAGGTGTTCACTGCCTTTACCGAAACGGTGGATTCCTTGAACTTTTCTGCCAACGAACCGAGGATGTAGCCAATGTAATTGAAAATGTTACGCTCTTCGTCGATTACCTCAAAAACGGGAATATCTTGCGAATAATCCAATCGCATTAAACCGTCAACCACTTGATTGATGATATCGGAATCACTTGTTTCGGAGTCATCATCGATACCCACAAAAACAATCTTCTTAAGTAAGAGAAAAAGTTGTCTATGATCTTCCGACCATTCCCCCTCTGATGTTTCTTCCAGAATTCGTTTTGCCGACCGAATGACGCCAGCCAGTTCTCGTTCAACTACCAAATCTTCATCCGAACACTGCATCTCAATGCTTTTGAGCAATATGGATTCGGAAATGTTTAGTTTTCCTTGCTTTTTGTTGATTAACTGCTCGCAATATTCCGCCAAGACTTCTGCCACAAATGGATCAAATTCGCGGATGTTATTTTTGATGCTATGTCCTTCTCTTGAAGAGGTAAGATTCTTCATATCAATCTGTTCGATAGTTATTATCAATAAAACAGTGGGTGTACGGACGAAAAATTTCTAGCTAGCAGTAACGATAGTGATGTAAATGTAAGGAGAAAAGATGGTTTATACCAACGTTTCCAATCTAATTGTACAATTATTCTTTCGAGATATAGCCAAAATGAATGAAAAATATCATTTTTGGCTATAACTCAGATTTACATTTCAAAATTGAGATGTAGCCAAAATTAAATTAAAAAGCTATTTTTGGCTATAACTCAAACGCTATAACGCACAATTATGTATCGCAAAATAGTAGGTCGGAACCCTGAAAAAGAAACACTCAACAGCGCTTTAAACAGCCATCGTTCGGAACTTATTGCGGTTTATGGACGAAGACGAATTGGCAAAACCTATCTCATTCGTGAGTTCTTTCAAGAAAGAATCATATTCAGTTTCACAGGACTAAACGGAGAAAATCGCCCAGAACAAATTGAAAACTTCATGCTAAAGCTTTCAGAAGTAACGAGCCGCTTTGCGAAGGAAGATCTACCAGAAAACTGGTTGCAAGCATTTAGTAAACTGAAGGAACACCTCAAGAGCATTCGAAAATCACGTAAAAAGAAAGTAATTTTCATTGATGAATTTCCATGGGCAGACTCACAACGATCTGGTTTTTTGAGCGCTTTTGAAAACTTTTGGAACGACTACTGTACAACGCGCGACGACTTGGTGGTAGTTGTCTGCGGTTCCGCTGCATCCTACATGGTAAAAAAGATCATTCGCAACAAAGGAGGTCTACACAACCGTATCACGCGGAAGATCAAGCTTAAACCGTTCAATTTATACGAAACTCAATCCTTTTTGAAGTACAAAGGAATTCCGCTGCCGCCAGTCGAGCTATTAAAAATCTACATGACGTTTGGTGGCGTTGCCGAGTACCTGGAACACATTGCGCCCGGAGATTCAGCCGTAACCGCCATCGATCGCCTTTGCTTCCAGCCCAATGCTCAATTCGAAAACGAGTACGATGATATTTTTATCTCTCTTTTCGACGAAAACTCCTACCACGAAAAAATAATTTCAGCACTCGCAAATGGTCCGAAAAAAGGACTCAGTCGCGATGAACTTCTTGAAGCACTCGGCATTGCATCTGGAGGAAGTTTTACGAAATCACTCAACGAACTTATGCTTTCAGGCTTTGTGCTCAAATACGACGCTTATGCCAGTAATCGTAAAACAAAGCTCTTTCGCATTTACGATGAATTCTGTTCATTTCACTTGCAATTCATGACCACATTTAAAGGCTCAAAATGGAGCCAAGTATTCCAAAAGCCAGCCTACACCTCTTGGTGCGGATATGCCTTTGAAACGATTTGTTTGAAACATGTTGAGACGATCAAAAAAGCGCTGAAATGCGACCAGATTGAATCCAACAACTACAGTTGGAACAATGATAAAGCGCAAATCGACTTGGTGATTGACCGGAATGACGGTGTTGTCAACTTATGCGAACTAAAATTTTACAACGACACCTTTGAAGTAACAAGCGATTACGCCGCCAAATTACGCAACAAGGAGGCACAATTTCGTTCTGCAACCGGGACAAAAAAGGGATTGTACACTACGATGATCACCACGTGGGGAATCAAAGGAAAGCACAGCATTGGACTCGTAACGAGCGACATTACGGCGGAAGTACTGTTTCAAGAAGACTAGAAAGGCAGACATCCGACCCATCTCACTGATAATGAACCAAACGAATTGAAAACTGTACTTTTCAATATGAAATTACTAAGCTGTCTTCTCTTTCTAACGCTGAACACAACCAACGCTCAGTCACAAACATCTACTCTTCAATTCCCTTTTGAGATAAAATTTTCCCCCACGGATAAACGCTTAAAGGAACTGAAGATTAAAGAAATTAAGCAGACCACGATCTATACAGATAGTCTCAACGATGACACACTCAACTCATACATCGACTTTCTGCTTACCTATGATTCCATTTCTAATCTTGCTTCGCTTCGCTGGGATTTCAGGCAAGAATACTTCAGTCTCCATCCTCGACGAGCAATCGGCGGCCCCATTCCAACCAGAACGGAATCCACCTTTACGTTTAGCTTTGGCAATACCAACTTGTATTTCAATCCAGACGATTCCGTTTACTACAACTTCGTTGAAGAACGCTATTATTGGGAAAACAATCGCATCCAAAAAACTGAGATATTCTACCCAAAAACAGAAACTGATGTTGATATTCCTTCTGCCTATCATCCAGAAATGCAAATGAATGGCTTCCTCCCATTTATTACCTTAGAGCAATCTGAACTACTCTTAAAAGTCACCTTCAACACGTCCGAAAAGAAACAATTTTATGACGACGGGCGTTTAATCAAAGAAGAACTTATTATTGATGGTAAATTCATCGGTTCAACGACATACGATTACACCTATTTCCATCTCGACGGACAGGAACACCCATTCGTATCTAAAATAACGACCAACCGACAACACTACACTACAGTAAGCACGATCGAATACACATTTTACGAGTAAATCCTTCCACATTCGAAAGGCGAAGTCCTCCATAAATTGTAACTTCAAACCTCAAACAAAGTGATATGACGGAAGAATGGAAAAAAAGATGGGATGATCGCTACCAAGAAAAGGCGTACGCCTATGGAGTAGAGCCAAATGATTTTTTCAAACATCAAATCAAACAACTCCAAGAAGGACAGATCTTGTTTGGAGCAGAAGGCGAAGGACGAAATGCTGTTTATGCAGCTCAACTCGGTTGGAAGGTCGAAGCATTTGACATTAGTACTGAAGGACAGAAAAAAGCGCTTCATCTTGCTAAAGAAAACAATGTTTCCATCGACTACCACGTAGGGTTTCTACCCGAATTAGATTTCACAGACGAACAGTTTGATGCCATTGCCTTGATTTACGCACATTTCCCACCTCCAGTTCGTTCCGAATACCACCAGATTCTCAACCAGAAATTAAAATCGGGCGGAACGATTATTTTCGAAGCATTTAGCAAAAAACACCTTGAATACCGCGAACGAAATCCTAAAGTAGGCGGACCTGCAAACATCGAAGGATTGTTCTCTTTGGAAGACATTAAGCGTGACTTCCCTGATTACGACATCGAACTACTGGAAGAAACAGAAGTAGAATTAAACGAAGGATTGTACCATAACGGTACCGGATCTGTTATTCGCTTTGTGGGACGAAAACGCTAATCCGTCGCTTTAGGAAAACGAATTGTACACAATAATCCAACCACAACACGATTTCTACCTCCTTTCCGAAATGCTTATTTCGCTGATTGGAGCCATCCTCCTACTCGCAATTTGGTCGGCTGTGCAACGGTATTTCAAACATCAACTCTCGCATGAAATTTCGATCAAGCGTGTAAAGAGAGGATTCAAAACACTACTCAAAAATGAGATAACAAAAAAGCCCACGATTTCTCGAGGGCTTTTGTTTGTGGTGATACTCGGTTACGATAATTATCGAAACGAACCAAGGACACAAAACACTACTCAAAAATGAGACAACAAAAAAAGCCCATGATTTCTCAAGGGCTTTTGTCTGTGGTGATACTCGGTTCCGACAGCTATCGAAACGATCCAAGAGCACATGGATTTTCAGCGCATCCCGTAAAGGAATCCTTTATCACTTGAAAGCCTTTCAGAATAAGAGAATGGGAGATTTCGGACAACATCACCCAAAAGTCCACTTTTCTACGATTTTGTGCTGAATTGTACACTTTGATGTTTACTCCCAAAAAAGTGCCGTGGAAACCCCGTGGATATTTCCAAGCTCAATCTCCGCAATGGGGTGAATTGTTCCTTCTATCCTTGAAAATCCGTTATGGAAAAAGGTAAAGCATTTGCTATAACGGATGAAAAGGGTGAAACAGCTCCGAAAGGTGCAGAAATTGAACCTAAATACCCATCAACCTTTTTTTATAACACTTAAATGATTGTAATATGGAAAAGAAAGTAAATGCAGTGGTCTTTTGTCGGGTCTCAACTATCGACCAGTCTTATGAACGACAAGTTAATGACCTAAAGAAAATTGCCAAGAGATTGTCATTTGATGTTGTTGGAGTGATTACTGAAAAGGTCTCAAGAGCAAAGTCTAATGACGAACGTGCAGGGGTGCAAGAGTTTCTCGAAGGAGCAATGAAAGGCAAATTTCAAAAAGTAGTCGTTACTGAGGTGTCAAGATTAGGATGTGGAGCTAAAAAGAACAAGGAAAAAGTATGTTACAAGAATGCGAAATGAATTTGGTGATAACGCCAACTTCTTCACTGGTCATAAATCAGAAAGAGTGGATAAAAAGCACTACTACGATGACAGCGAAATCTTTGAGAAAGTGAAGACGCTTGCATTGTGGTAGTGAATAGAAGTTATCACTAAAAAACTACTGTCCGAGTAATTTTGCTTCTTTCAACGAAATTTTGCTCTCAGGATATAGAAGTTTTAGGTACTTCTTTAACACTTTCTTATACTCCCGTGATTCTTTTGGCACCTCATGCACCTCATACTCGTTATCTCTTCTGTACAAGACTCCAGTAGTGGATATATTGTACCCACCACTATGAAAAAATGGATTTCCACTTCCCATTACATACATTCCATCATTATCCCTTATTGAGAAAGTAAAATTTCTTGGCGTATGGAAATATCGCCTACTTTCTATTATTTCTCCATCGAATTTTTGATATGATATAAAAAGCCCTTTTGGAAAACCTAATTCATAGTTTTGCACCGTTGCGAGGAATCCATCAGGATTGTAAAATTGCCATTTACCATGTTTCAAACCATTCTTGAACTGTCCAGAAATAGCAAGAGTGCTATCAGGATAATAATATTTCCAACTACCATTCTCTGGAGCAACAGGGTGAGCTGAATCAGAATAATTGTAGTAATACCACCCATCCCCTGAAAAAGCTTGGAAGTTCGGGATTCTATACTTCCAACCATTTACTGGAATACCATTTTGCACAGAGCCGATAACCAAGGTATCTTCTCTATTAGAATATGAATACCCTTCTATAACGTCTTCGTATGTTAGAATTAACGTTCCACTAAAAGATGAATCTAATTCTTTGTTTAGATACGCATTAATTTCATGATACGGATTTCCAATTATCTCTGGTGACAAGAGACTGGACAAGCAAGATATTTGTGGATAAAAGTCGCTATCTCTAAAATTTGAATTAGCTGGAGGATACCAGTCTTTCCAATCATTGGTATGGTACAGCGATGGAATCTCCTTTAATCTATCAAGGGTAAGTATAGAGTATGAGAAAAAGTAAAAGATGTTGCCCATTGCAAGACGTTCCATGTTGGGGAAGGCCTCCATGTGAACAGATAAATTGTCTCCGACTTGAGCTTCAGTCAACCCTTCAAACTTTAAAAATGGGTTCAACCAATCCTCATTAATTGCTTGTCCTTCAAACCTGATAGAACTGAGCGTTTGGTTCAGTACCAATTCTTCATACATATTCCATTCATTCAAATGAAGAATAAAGTTCGGGTATCCTACTATCGAAAACTCTTTTAATTGCGGTAGATACAAGGAGTTCAGGATTTCAAACGTGTCCAAATCAAAAGCGTATGTTGAAGAATATAAGTCTCTTAATGAGATTCGCAATTTTGTGATTTGCTCAGGTGAACAAGTAAACGACTCGTCAATGGAATGACTTGAAATAGTGTATGTTTTCCAATCAAAACCGAAAGGCTCACAATTATCTCCTTTTCTGTCGGTTACAAAAGAATAAACTAGCAGTGAATCCTGATTTCCTCCAACAACTTCTATAGCAACACTCAATTCTAACTCACTATTCGTGTCCAAAGGACAAGAATCATAGTCCCATTGAGCATGGGATTCAGATGTAATCAAAATAAAAATGAGAAGCAGTCGAATATTCATAACATCAAAATAACCCAATTTTCTCAATTCGTTTCAACTGACCGAGCAAACTGAAAAACAACCTACTATTTGACTTTAAAAACCCCAAAAGTCCACTCCAATTCCCAACTTAGTCCACTCCACAAAAATCGTCCAAAAACGAAAAAACCCTCAACAGTACTACTGCTAAGGGTTTCGTGAAGTGGTGATACTCGGTTCCGATAGCTATCGAAACGAACTAAGGACACAAAACACTACTCAAAAATGAGACAACAAAAAAAGCCCATGATTTCTCAAGGGCTTTTGTCTGTGGTGATACTCGGTTCCGA
>JABXHO010000011.1 GCA_013373595.1 Flavobacteriales bacterium
CTACCTATCCAACCTTGTGCCGCGCAGCGATCCGCGTCCTCATTGTTAAAAAACAACCTATGTACCTATATGTCCTATGCGGTTCAAACCAAACAATCCCAACCTCACACAATCCCAACCTCAAACAATCTTCATCGGATTCTTATCCTCGTCAATCGCCACAAAAGTAAATTCCCCTCGAATTGCTCTTTCGCGTTTCTCAGAGTACATCTGCTCAATGTAAATATCCACCCGAATTTTCAAACTAGTATTTCCCAAGTAAGCGACCTTTCCCACCAATTCAATGATTGTTCCAGCCGGAATAGGACGTTTGAAATCAATCCGGTCGCTACTCACCGTAACCATGCGTTGTCTACTAAATCGCGTAGCGGTGATAAAAGCCACTTCGTCCATCAATTGCATCGCAGTTCCTCCAAACAGCGTATCATAATGATTCGTTGTATTCGGGAAAACCGCCTTAAAAATGCGCGTTTCCGATTGTTGTATGCGTTCTTCTACTGTCATTTTATTTCTCTTTCTAATGCTAAAAAGTGACTGATATTCCCATCTGCTTTCGAGAGCGGAAATACATTCAGTTCACACCTATATTCTGTTTGATTCTTCGTGTAGTTAATCACCGATTCCGTGAAGGGCTTGCGTCGTTCAATGTGCGCTCGAATCTGCTTGCGTGTTTCCGGACAAGTATTTTTTCCTTGGAGAAAACGAGGATTCTTTCCAAGGGCAAAGTCTGCAGAATAACCCGTCATTTCCGTAAAACCACGATCCACCCATTCAATAACTAAATCCGCATTCGTGAGCACAATGCCATCATAATTGGCGGTAATCAACGTAGTTGGATCGTTGGTCCAGTTGTGCGTTTTGTACAAAGATTTCAAGGTAGATAAATCTTTTGTCCGCAGGATTTCACGAACTGTATTGAAATAAGACTGTGTGAAGTATTCCCACGATAGTAATGGACTTGTCACATGCTTTTTCGCAGTAACTCGATTGGTAATTTTCTCCCTTTCCTGAAGAGATAACGAATCATAAAAAATGTCTAAACTCATCAGTTGAGTGGCATTCTTTTGCACGGGATATTTCTCTTTGTTCATGTTGCTTCCTTTTTATTCACGAGATAAAACAGAAACTCTTTGCTTTTTTCAGAATTCGTGAAGAGAAATAATAGGGGATAAGCCAGTTTAGTCCACACCAAATAGATGGGGCGTTCACTTCAATATCCAACCTGACACTCACTTCAATCCACGAAAGCACAGTCAATACAGAACAGGCAGGTCTCCTGGCTTGTAGCAGTTCTGCCATCCTTCCCGCTTACGCAGTGGATACAATTGGCAGTTCCTTATTCGCTACTTACAGTTGCGGGACAGCTTGCGATTTACACACAATTCCCTTTTCATTTACACTTAAGTAAAACCTCTCTGGTTGATGAAATACAGTAAAGAACTTCAGAGCAAAGGTATGGAATTACTTTGTGTTGGGTGTCGTTGATGAATGTGTTTGATCGTTTTTTTGTCTGATCCCCATTTTCCACCAAAACCCTATCATTTCCACTCGAATATTCCTATCTTTGTCCTCCCAAAACAAATACACATGTTTGAAAATTTATCCGAGAAGTTTGATAGAGCGTTTAAAGTCCTCAAAGGACAAGGGCAAATCTCTGAAATCAATGTTGCTGAAACACTAAAAGAAGTACGTCGTGCCCTTTTGGATGCCGATGTGAACTTCAAAACGGCGAAAGAATTTACCAACACGGTAAAAGAAAAAGCACTCGGACGTGATGTATTGACAACGGTTTCACCGGGACAGTTGATGGTTAAAATCTGTCACGAAGAATTGGTGAACCTGATGGGGTCTGAGCAGGTAGACATTGACATCAAAGGAAATCCTGGAATTATCTTGATGTCTGGTTTGCAAGGTTCGGGTAAAACGACCTTCACAGGAAAATTGGGGAATTACCTCAAAACCAAAAAAGGGAAGAAGCCATTGATGGTTGCCTGTGACGTTTACCGTCCTGCGGCGATTGATCAGTTGCACGTTTTGGGAGAGCAATTGGGAATCGAAGTATACTCAAACAAAGAAGAGAAAAATCCTGTAGCCATCGCACAAGCTGCCATTCAGCACGCGAAAAGCAACGGTTTCAATGTTGTAATTGTCGATACAGCTGGACGTTTGGCCGTTGACGAACAAATGATGGCGGAGATCGAAGAAGTAAAACGCTCGATCCAACCAACAGAAACGTTGTTCGTAGTCGATTCGATGACAGGACAAGATGCGGTAAACACAGCGAAGACATTCGACGAGCGTATCGATTTTGACGGAGTAATCCTAACGAAGTTAGACGGTGATACACGAGGTGGAGCAGCGTTGTCGATCAAGTCGGTGGTAAACAAGCCAATCAAATTTGTCGGAACAGGAGAGAAGATGGATGCACTGGATGTGTTCTATCCTTCACGTATGGCCGATCGTATTCTCGGAATGGGAGACGTTGTTTCCTTGGTAGAGCGAGCGCAAGAACAATTCGACGAAGAAGAAGCACGTAAGCTTCAAAAGAAAATTCAGAAGAACCAATTCGACTTCAACGATTTCCTCGGACAACTTCAACAAGTGAAGAAAATGGGGAACGTGAAGGACCTCATGGGAATGCTTCCAGGAATGGGGAAAGCCATGAAAGATGTCGATATCAAAGACGACGCTTTCAAGCACATCGAGGCAATCATTTATTCAATGACACCCGAAGAACGTTCGAGTCCGCAAATCATTAATGGTCCGCGTAAAAATCGTATCGCGAAAGGAAGTGGACGTAGCATGCAAGAGGTAAACAAACTCATGAAGCAGTTCGGTGACACCAAAAAAATGATGAAAATGATGTCCAACCCGAAGAACATGCGCCAAATGATGCGTCAGTTCAAAGGAATGGGCGGCCCAGGAATGGGAATGTAATCATTGAGCGACTGAGAGCTTCGAAGTCCGCTGTACCAGTTCGAAAGTGTCATTTGAGCTCATGGAGTACACTGAGAATCACTTACTGTATATCCAAATGCCCATGTATCAAAGTGCTCAAGTACTCAAACTAATTATCTTTCAATTTTAAATCAGTCTAATAATAATTTGGGCGTTCCTCCGACGGCTTCTTCAGCACGTCGCAGTCGGGTCTTTCGTTGCAAGTACCGCCTATCATTCTGATGTCGGTAGCTTTCCTCTTCAACCCCTAACGCGGACAATCGTTTTATAAAAAATTGATGTCGCTAAGCGCTGAAGTGAATGTATACGCAAATATCCCCTGAGCAGGGGAGAGTGTCCTCCTCGAATTATTCGTTGTTTTATGTAATAATGATTAATCACAACAGTATGAAAAAGTTTAAAGCATTAAGCACTCAGGAAATGAGTAAAATCCATGGAGGGGAAGACGTTGGAAGGAGAAACATTTATGGGAGCCGGATACGAAAATGGTAGACACTACATCATCGTAGATACAGGAACGGCTTGCGTAAAGCGATACCAACCTTGTGCTTTCGAGCACTAAATAGAATTTGATTATTCTGTAGAAGTCAGTGCGTTGTAGTCAATATATCGCACTGACTGTTATTTTGTCTAGTTATCAAATCTTTGCAGTTATCTATTGACATCGTCCAATCAATCTCGTAAATTTAGAATCTAATTTAAACACTATCATTATGGCTTTATCAGCACAAGAACTAGAAATGCTCAAATCGAACTCCCTGAACCTACACAATGCGAAAGCAATTGGTGATATGATTAACAACGATTTGACGGCAGGTGGAATTTTCGATAATGCAGAGGAGGAAGATTTCTCAAATCCAGACATCGAAGCGTTTAAGAATAAGTATTGCGGATGGTGGCCCATCGCACGCATCTTATTGAACTTGGCGAAAATCTTCACGAAAAAGAAAGGAGATCGTGTTCTGAATGAAATGATCAAACTCGGAGACGAAGTGTGTAAGTAATTCGCAAAGAATTCGAAAAGAGAATAATTGAAGGAGTGCATTGCGCTCCTTTTTTGTTACACTGCTAAATCGTCAGGCCGGGCTTTTGCTAATTTTTCCTTTCGCTGGTGCAACAGGGCAAATCCGAAGGTTAATACGCCTACGCGACCGATAAACATCAAAATGACAACAAGGATCTTACCCAGACTGGTTAAATCCGGCGTTATCCCAATACTCAAGCCAACAGTTCCTAAGGCAGAAGCGACCTCGAATAGCAAATGATCGAATGAGAAATCTTCGGTGTACGAAAGCAGAAAGGAGAAGAAAAAGATCAAACTTGTGTACAACATAAAAGTAGATGTAGCTACATAGATTCGATCGAAGGGAATCAATCGATTTAAAAAAGTGATTTTTTTCTGACCGAATAAACGACTTTTAAGAATGGAAAACATTGCTGTTAAGGTGGTGATTTTCATTCCTCCCGCAGTTCCTGAAGGCGATGCACCAATATACATAAGGAAGGTAAGAAGCAATAAAATTGGCAGCGATACTTCGCTAATAGGAATGGTGTTAAAACCAACCGTAGTCATGGAAGTCATGGCCTGAAAAAATGAAGTCATCAAGGGGGCTTTCGTACCGAGTGTAGACGTTGGTTCTGTCACGTAAATGAGTAAAGTACCCAAGAACAGAAGGACTAAAAAGCCGTAAACAATGATTTTTGTGGTAAAGGAAATTTCTTTCGATCTACCAGTAATGCGGTACCATAAATCAGTAATCACAATGAACCCAAGCGAGCCAGCAATGGATAATACAGAAATGATCGTATTCACAAAAGTGTTGTCATGATAACCTTCAAAACTATCGTTGAAGAGCCCAAATCCTGCCGTACAAAAAGAGGAAACACTATGGAAAATGGAATACCAAATGGCTTGAAATGTTCCCATTCCCGATTCAGAAAAAGCAATATAGAAGAAAATGGCTCCGAGGGTTTCCATAATCAACGTAAAAACGATCACGCTCTTGATGAAATCTTTTATTTTGATGGTGTTGGGAAGTGTAAATTCTGCGCCAATTACGCGACTGTGCCAATTCGTTAATTTTTTTGTTGTGAAAATCAAATAGTAGGTGGTGAGCGTCATGTAACCGATACCTCCAATTTGAATCAGCGACATAATGATAAACTGCCCGAAAAAATTGTAAGAGTCACTAATACTCACAGTAACAAGTCCAGTTGTAGAAATGGCCGATGTCGAAATGAATAGGTTATCGAGGAACGATACGTCTGTTTTGTGAAAAAAGGGAATAGACAATAAGCCAAACCCGATCAGCGTGTAGAGAAAAAATCCCCAAACTAAGTTCAGTTGCGGCGATTTGGTTATTCGCAATTTTTGATACCACTTTGTGAGCTGTTTGTAAAATGTACCTTTCACCACGATATGATGTTTTTTGAAACAGCACAATTCAAACCAGTAAAATCAGATACCGATACTGTTTCGATCACCGAAAGGTAATTCAAATTCCTTGAAAGGTGTACTTTTTGACAAAAGTCTTACGAAAAGTTGAGAATTTTCTGATTCATTAGGAGCGAATGATCACGTATTATGCTCTATCTGGATAGGGAACCACTTTTAGTCCTCACTCGGCATGTCCTCAAATTCATCATCAAGCTCTTCTTCGTACTTTTTCATGAGTTCTTCACGTTCCTTTCGCTTGTTTTCCAGTTGCTGAATATATTCTTCAGGATGATTCAATAAAGTATCACTTAACTCAAGCATAGCATCGGTTTGAAGTTGGTAAAGAGAATCATTTTCCGGGTAATCAAAATAGAAGTATTTGTTCTCCTTGTACCATGTACCACTGAATTTTAATACATGGGCAAAGTTTTCTAGGTTTTCCTGGAGATGAGGAGTCACAACGGAGCCAAAAATAGATGAAAAACTTCCTGCCAGCGCTCCGTCAGCACTTGCTTCGTAGTTCGGATTTGTTTTGTTGTACAAACGATATCGGTTTCGTGCAATCAGATACACAACGGCTGCTTCATTCAACATACTATCTCGATAGAACGAGCCACAAATGGTATAAAGCTGGGCGGGATGAAGTTTGTTGGCATATTCTAAGGAATCAGAAAGCGTTTTATCGAAAACACCAACGGCAATTTCATCCGAGTAGTACCGCGATTTGAGTGTTTGTGTAGAATCTTGACCGAAAGCGGTAGCTGTCAAGCAGCAAAAAAGTAAAAGTGTGAACGTTCTCATTTGGAAACCGGTTGATATGAAATTGGATAACTACTTCTCGTTTCCAAAATCAAAGTCGTCATTCTTATCCAGAATGTCCCAGGTATGATCAGCGAGGAGTCGCACTGTTGCCACAAACTCAAAGCTTTTCTTAGATCGTCCCCATTGGTCGGGCGCAATCAGCGATAATAAAAAGGACGTATCTTCTTTTTCGTAGAGATGATACACATGATTAATCAGTGGTTCAAAACGCATTTCAGCACCGTAAATAATTTCGGAGATGACTTTGCGATCATTGAGTTGCTTCGCTTGATCCGCCAACAATTGCATTTGCTGATAAATCTGGCTCAATTGCATGTCCGTTTGGTGTTCCATGGCGGCAATAGCATTGCCTTTTACACGCCCTTGATCTTCAGGTTTCACAACGGCAGATCCAGCGTGATGCGGATATTCTAACGAACTTGGATTCTCCGTAATTTTATCGGGGTCTATCGGATTTTCAAACTTTTCTGACATAGTATAAAGTTACGAAAACTCCCTCTAATATTTAGAACGAAACGAGAATCTTATTGGATATTGCGCACGCGCTCGGCGGAGTCAGATTTTGTTAGAGACAAGCGGATAATACTCGGCTCAATGGCGAACAAATCGTGAGGAACACTTCCTTCAAGCGAGATAATATCACCCGAAAGCAATCGAAATTTCTCACCATTCACACCAAAGTCAATCTCTCCGCTAAGTAATTGAACCATAATAGGGAAGGGTGTTTGATGCTCTTTCATTTCTTGCTCTCTATCCAGTGCAATTCGAATTTCTTTGCTGACTTCCGTATCGAGCATAACATCAATTTTGGGTTTTGTTTCGTTGTAGGAAACATTCGAAAGGAAAGAAGCTCTTTTCATAGTGGTCGTGTTCAATTGGTTCAATTAAATGTACGAAATGTGATTTGAAAAGAAGGAGGAAATCGCTGAAATAATGTGGTCTTTTTGTTCTAAATGCGGATGATGTCCACAGTTATTGAGTAGGAGAGAGGAACCGTTCTTATAGTTGGATTCAATCAATTTGAGTTGCTTTTCGGTACCGTATTGATCATCTTTTCCCTGAATAAAAAGAGCGGGCGTTTGTGATCCGATCTCTGAAGTAATGTTCCAATTTTGAAATTCATCCGCTAGCCAAATGTCCGCCCATGCCTTAAATAATGCATCCGTCTTTTCTCCGTGATACTTCTTCAATCCATCTAGTTTTCCTCGCTGATACGCAACAATAGCTGGTTGAATGCCGGCAACAGTTTCTGTCTCATTGATAACGTGTGCGGCCATGGTTATCATTCCAGCTACGCGTTCAGGATAAACATGATCGAAGAGGAGTGAAATTGTACCACCGTCGGAATGACCAATAAGCAGTATCTGTTTGGTTGAGGGAATTACGGAATTTACAAATGCGGGCAATTCCTCGAGCGCATAGTGGTGCAAATAATGTTCATCTCGCTTTTCTGTCAGCGGACTGGAGTTGCCATGACCTTGACGTTCGTACACAATACCTTGAATCCCCAATGAATCGCATAATTCCTTTGGAAAGGATTTCCATTGACCAATACTCCCGAGCGCTTCGTGAATAAACAGGGCAACGATGCTTTCATTGGTCATTTGCTGAGGATGAATTTCCTGATAGCTGAGTTGGAGGTTTCCGATAGATGCAATCATTCCTAAAAAGAAAACTTCCAGCTTCGAGTGAATCGAAGTGGAAGTTCTATATATGTGTTCAATAAGTTGAATTAGTCTTTCACACGCTCTACGTATACACCTGTGCGCGTATCAACTTTGATGACCTCTCCGTTGTCGATGAACAAAGGAACGCGAATTTCAGCTCCCGTTGCAATGGTTGCTGGTTTCATCGTGTTGGTTGCTGTATCTCCTTTGATTCCTGGTTCTGTATAGGTAACTTCTGAGATAATGTGCATCGGCAATTCCAAAACAAGTGGCAATTCTTCTTCCGCGTGGAAAAGAATCGAACAAATCATTCCTTCTTGCAAGAATTCTGGTTTTTCAATCATGGCAGGAGGAATATTTACTTGCTCATAATTAGAAGTATTCATGAATACATAATCTTCTCCATCCTGATATAAGTATTGATAATCGCGGTTCTCAATACGCACGATTTCAATTTTATGTCCTGCTGAAAAAGTGTGGTCCAAGACTTTTCCTGTGTCGATTTGACGAATTTTAGTTCGAACAAACGCAGGACCTTTCCCTGGCTTCACGTGTTGGAATTCAATGATTTGAAATAATTTGCCGTTGTGCTTGATACACAATCCATTCTTGATATCTGATGTATTTGCCATAGTCAATTTTCTTTCGAGAGCGAATATAGCGAATACGAATGATTTTTCCTTGGAATGAGTGGATTGAGCGGGTTAATTCGATTTCATTTCGCAATATTGCGAAATTGCAATATGTACATATCGACATATTTCGAGATATCGAAAGAGTGGAACACTAAAAATTTCTATTTGTCGAACCTCGTCCGAATTATTCATGAAGGAAATCACCCTTTTCCCGCGAATTTTTAAGATATTTACATAGTAACGTCGAATCAATTTTTAAATCAGACAGCAATGAAAGAGTGGTGGGAAGGATTATCAAATAGCCAAAAACTGAAATATATCATTAGTGCAGTATTAGGAATACTCGTACTGATTTTCGCTATTGTCAATTGGAAATCAATTCCCGTTAACTTCCTTATTGTAAGTGTAAGAATTCCAACAACTTTGCTCATTGTTTTGAGTCTAGCAGGAGGGTTTGGTTTGGCGACCTTATTCGATTATCGAAAATTCAGAAAGAAAGACAAGGAAATCACGGCCCTAAAAACGCAACTGAAAATGCGCGACGCAGAGGACGAAATCTAATGATCTTTTCGTATCTTTACATCATGACAACATCCACAGAGTTGGAATTGATTGTCTACTCGAAAGAGGACCCGTACAGGTAAATTTGAAGCTTAGGAAAAAAATCTTAAGGGGCGTCTCAGAGATATGATGAAAGGCTGCAACGCTTAGCGTAGAGGAAGCAATTCCAAACAGCAGAACTCAGACCATCTCGGCAATCCTAAACGTGTTAATTGAGGCTTCAATTAACGAACTGTACGGGTTTTTTATTTCTTGATCACAACTGAGTTCACAATCATATCATGCATAGCTTTCCCTTCGAAGTTTGAGGAAATGGTAAACAATGAAATGATACCAAGAAAGATTTTCGCAGCATAACGCACAATCGCCCAAGGAAAAATGACATTCTTCGAATAATCCTTTGATCGTTTTACACGTAATCCATTCACGTAGTGACCAATTGTTCCTCCGAAAGCGGAAATGAATAAGGGTTCATAGATGAAGAAAATTCCAACAAATGCTGCGATTCTCGCTTCAATGGGAACGTACTCAAATGAAGAAAGTACAGTTGTTGCCGCATACATGAGAATAACCAAAACAACCATGTCTGAAAATGCTGCTTTGATACGATCGATTAACTCTGCATATTCGATTTTTCTTTGAGGGTTGGCTTCGTTCATTTGAGGGATGTTTGAGAGTAATTAATTTGAGAAATAGGGAATGGGATAATTCATTCGTTCTTACCATAGTTGTATTCGTGGCAGTCCTTTTCAGTTTGAATAAGTTCTTTTTTTGTGTAGTGAATAACCTTTCCTTCTGGATGGCAGTTGTTTAAGAAGTTCACAAAGCGAAAGATGTGTTCGCGGTAGCAGTTAGTGACAAATCCGTTCATGACATTTTCGTATAAGCAATTAGTAATCAGTAGGTTGATTATTTTTTACTGGTATGCATGCAAGTGCTAAGGGAAAAAACAGGATGAAACTACTTTTCCACCACATCGGCTTCTTTGTTTAATCCAACAAACTGATATCGCAAAATATCTAAATCTGGACTAACCGAAGGGTTGTGATAACTCAACACATTGATCTTCTTAACTTCTTCATCAATCTGGTCGATTAATTCCAGTTCATGCAAGTTCCACATATTACGTCCCCAAGACGTGTGTAGCAAGACAATTCCCATCCATTGGTCAATCCAAGAAGAATTAAAGTGTTCGCTTCCCGTTTTTAGCTGAGAAATTAAATGAACAATGTACCGCTTGATAAAGGAAGCATATTGCTCGCGCTGGTGTGCGTTCATTTCATTCAAAACGACTTCAATCCCGATTTGCTTAAAACCTGAAATCCATTCAAAGCCCTTCTTGCGAGATAGATCTTCAATTTGTCCTACCCAGCCGCGTTTATCTGCTTCGATTTTGTAATGATTCGTGAGTAAATCACCTGATTTCACCGAAAAACGATCCTCTAGAGGCATCTTCAGTTCCAGTCCGGCCAGAAACGCCAATATTACCTCACGCGATTTCCCTCCCGTAAATGTTTCAGGTTGAAGAACGACCGCAGCCATGATGTTAGGAAATTCAAATGACGTCATAAAGGTTTTTTCTCTTTGGAATGGAATTGTTCGTTTTATGATCAACGCAAAATTGATCAAAAAATTATCGTGACAAGATAGGCATTCGATTTCGATTAATCAGCGAAAATGACATCAAGCGCTAAGATGTAGTGAAAGTGGATGACTACAAAAGAGAAAAGGCAACCCAATGTAAAAAGAGTCCATCGACTTGTATTGGATAATGAATCCCCAGATGAGTAATAATGACGCAGAACACCAGTTGCCCAACCGAAAGTGTAAAAAATGTTTCCAAATATCACAAAACCAATGCCTTGAATAATCGCTTCTGGAAGGCTGAGTATGAATCCTAAATAATCGCTCAGGGAAAACAACGTAAACACAATGAAAACGACCAAAATGATGTTGTAGAGGTAGCGTTTTTTCTCCCACCACTGTACCATTTTCATCGGAGTAGTGCACTCTCTTCTCGCTTGATGGTCTATTATTGATTCTTGCATAAAGCGAAGATAGGCATAGTTCGTTAGAATTTTTCGAACTTTTCTCCAGTCCAACGATATGCTCCTGCGTTGTTGGTACCTAGCCATAGGCATCCTTTCCGATCGATATAAATGGAAAATAACTCAGCTTCTTCTCCTTTATGTAAAACGGGATAATGCGTGAACTCCGTGCCATCGAATTTCCAAACACCACCTTTGTAATGTGCCATCCATATGTTTTCTTCATCATCAATTACGAGCGACATACAGGCACTGTTCACGGCTTCATTCTTGCGAGTATCGGCTCCTTCGAGTTGCGTGTAATCCACCTTTCCGTCTTTTTCAACCATTCGATACTTCGTATTTACATTACTGCCAAAGTAGAAATCTCCATTTCCATCTTGTGCAATGGCTCGAATACCCATAGACGGTCCTGGATCGATTTCTGTCATTTCTCGTTCTGAAATCCAAAAGAATGATTCACCATCAAAGCGACAGGCTCCAAATACCGCTCCTCCTAGCCAAACATGTCCACTCCTGTCGACATACGTAGTATAAACGGAATATGGAGAGTACGAGGGATTTGGGTAGGCAGTGAGAAATTCTTCTTCGAAGGGATGGTTCGATAATCTTAGTTGGTACAAATGCTCGCCGTCCCAACGATAAGCGCCATTCATGTTCCAATTTCCAGCAAACCATAAATCAGTTGAACGAAGTTGTTTTGCTTTCGTGGAGTCTTCAATTACGGTTAATGGTGTCATTTTGGAACCATCATATTGACAGATTCCTTCGCCTGTGTCAAAGTAAATATTCCCGAAATGATCTTCTTTAATGGTATGAATACTATTGCTTTGCAAGCCATCTTCCGTTGTGAAACGGGTGTAGGTTGAACCGTCGAATTTGACCACTCCTTCGTTTGCAAACCAATAGTTTCCCTTGCTGTCTTGAAAAATGATGGAAACGTGATCAGTTAATCGGATAATGGAGTCAGTAGAAGCGATGGTTTCTCCTTCTTTTTGATTTTTTGGAGTAGGAAGTCCTTTGCAAGATAGGAGGAAGAAGCTGAGTACGATGAACGTAAAAAAATGAGTCATAACTTAAAATTAAATGATTTTGAGCGACTAAGAAGTGGAATAACAAGGGATACGGAAAAGTTTACAAAAAATTACATTTCCATTTTTTACAAAGATCATTTTATACCAATCGGTATATTTTATTAACTTTGTATCGTTATGTCAACAAAAGCAGAGAGAACAACAGCATTTATTGTGGAGAAAGTCGCGCCGATTTTCAACAAACACGGCTATTCTGGAACGTCTATGTCTGATTTAACTTCAGCAACGGGGTTAACCAAAGGCGCGATCTATGGAAATTTTAAGAACAAAGAAGAATTGGCGATTTCTGCTTTTGAATACAACGTTCAACGTGTGGTAGACAAGATCAAAATTCACTTGTCGAGTGCAAATTCTCCTTTGGAACAACTGTACCAACTAACAGATTTCTATCGAAATTATCGATCGATTACGCAGAAGAGTGGAGGTTGTCCAGTAATCAATATTGGAGTAGATGCTAATCACGATAACATGAAGTTGTTGAAACGGGTTCGAGAAATTATTGATCGCCTCAAGGGAGGAATTGTCAAAATGATTCGGGCTGGAATGGAGTCGGGTGAAATTAAGCCGGGTATTGATGCTGAAAAATATGGGCGCTATTTCTTTTCTGTGATTGAAGGAAGTGTTTTTTTGATGATAACGATGGAGGATGATCGATTTTTGATGGAATCAATGGATCGATTGGATATGATTATTGCGGATGAATTGACGCTTTAATTTTTTTTGAATAATAATATACCAAACGGTATAAAAAGTTGGATAGATGATAAAATTAATCAGGACGTATTTCTCGGTGAGATCAAAGTTGGCCCCAAAAGCTACAGGACGTAGAAGTTTTAAAGTGTTTCAGAAAGTACGGATCAAGAAAATTCGCGATCGAGAGAAAGCATTTTTTGATCATGCAGAAAAATTTACGGTTCCCTTCGAGAAGGAGGACATTGATTGTTTTGCTTTTGGAAATCCAAGTGGACCGCTTGTTTTACTCGTTCATGGTTGGGAATCGAATGCTGGTAGTATGTCCCAGTTCATGCATCGCTTTGTAGAGTTAGGTTACCGCGTGGTCGCTTTCAATTTGCCTGGACACGGACAGCACAATTCGTCTTCAACTAACTTGTATGAATGTTATCATGCGATGAAAAACGTGCTAGATCACCTCAATCCTACAGCTCCAATTTCTGTGGTGTCGCATTCATTAGGTTCAGCTGTTACTGCGAATGCCTTATCTCGCTCGAATTACGAGGTTGATCGTTTGGTGTTTCTAACGAGTCCGCGTAGAATGGAAGATATCTTCATGGAATTCAAGAATATCATTTCGTTGGGAGATAAAGCCTATGCTTCTTTATTGAAAACAACGGAAAAATTACTCGGAGATTCTATTTCTTCCCTTGATGTGGATGCAAACCTGAATCGAATTGGATACAACGATTTGTTGCTTATTCACGATAAAACGGACAAAGTATTGCCGTATGTGAATTCGGAAATCATTCATAATAAAACAACAAACTCGTCCATTTTTCCACTCGAACGGGTCGGACACTACAAAATGCTGTGGTCCGACACCGTTGTTGATCAAGCCGTTTCCTTTATCGCAGAAAGGGAAAGTGTTGCGAGCTAGTATTATTTCGATACAGCTTCCAATACTTCTTTTTGATTGAATTCCAGTGTACGGATTGGGAATGGAATGTTGATTCCTTCTTTATCGAAGGCTTTCTTCAAGGCAATAATTCCTACACTTCGATTGTCCAAATAATACTTCTCCTCGGCATTTTTTACCCAATAGCGAAGAATAAAGTTGATCGAACTATCGCCAAAATCGGTAAACATAACTTCAACTTCTTTAGAAGTATCTCTATCCAGTGATTCAATCGCTTTGATAGCCGTTTTGTGAACGAGTTCCAAATCTGAACCATATCCTACGCCACAGGCGATGTCGATTCGTCTGTTCGGAGTCAATGTGATATTCTCAATCGGGTTTTGAAGTACCGTTTTATTCGGGATAACAACGTCAATACCATCCAAGGTTCGAATAATTGTTGATCGGAGTGTAATTCGATGCACGTGTCCAAAATACCCAGAAGTTTTTACCAAATCGTCGATCTTAAACGGCATGGAACGAATAGAAAGCAATACACCTGAAATTACGTTTAGGATAGGATCTTGAAATGCCAAACCAACAGCAAGTCCCATTACCCCAGCACCCGCTAGAATAGAAGTGACGGTTTTGTCGAGGTGCATGATGTCGAGTGCCACAAACAGTCCGATAATCATTACGGCAACCGTTGAAATATTGGCCAGTAAACGAATAACTGCGCGATCGGCAGAGACTTTTCCTATCAGTTTGAGTAATCCATTTTTGATCAGTCTGGCGAGGAAATAGAAGACGACCATAACGGCAATCGCCATCAATAGGTTGGGGAGAATCAAAAGAAATTCTTCATACCAACCTGAAACTTTGTTCCAGATTTTATCCAGTGCATTTTTCATGTTATGTATTGTTTAAACGTTTGTTTGCTCTCCGTTTCCGAGGAGAATTGCTACGGCTCCGTAGCGTTCAGAATGTTTTAATAAAATTTTAATTGTTGCTAATATCGGCACGGCAATAATCATCGCGATAATTCCGCCAATGGTTCCAAGAATAATCATCCCAATGATGACAACAAGCGGGTTCAACTTTACCGTTTTTCCAACGATAACGGGGGTAAGCAGATATCCTTCCAGTACTTGAACGAAAACGTAAAGTGCTAAAACCAGAAGCGGAGCAAGCCATCCATCCGTTGTTAACCAAGCAATAGAAATTGGAATCACCGCGCCCAAAATGGAGCCGATGTAGGGAATTACAATCAACAAGGCCGATATAATGGCTAAGAAGAGCGCATATTTTACTCCAATGAAGTAAAGGCCAAGTCCGTAAAGTACCCCGACGATAAGAATGATAAACGATAATCCAATCAAATAGTTCTGCACCATGTGCGTAATCTCTTCGATGATCTCTTTTCCCTTTTCGAAGCCCCGTTTTTGTAGTTTTTCTTCGAGATACATCCGTACATTTCCTCGGTAGCTTAGCAGGAGAACTACGTAAATTGGAACAATTCCAAAGAAAATGAGGGTAGAAGTGGTTTTTGAGAAAATAGATTGAAAGAACCCACCTGCATACGAAAACAGTTTGCTTGAAATCATTTTGAGATTGTCCGCATCTATTTCTTTCCCGTTTAATAGATTTTTTTCGACCCAATTGACGGGGAGCTTGATCGATTCAAGTTCTCCAGTTTGTGATGAAATCTGCAGCTTATCAATCAGTTGGTAGCCTTCAAAAACAACAAAAGTGACCAACAGAGCCAAAATGATTGCTCCAAGTAAGGTGATGATTAATGCGGAAATGAATCTCGGTATTCCAATTTTTTCCAACCAACGCACAGGGCGAAGCAAAGCAAAAGCAAAGAATAGCGCGAATAAAAAAGGGAAGATGATGTTACCTGCGAAGTAAAGTAGTACCACGAGAACAACGGACAAAAAAGTTAGTTTCGTTGTGTAATCCAAGGATTCTCTCGTAAAGTAGCGCATATATGATATCTAAATTAGATCGCTGATGAATATAGTAGAAAATCTTAAAAAATCAAGTACCTAAACAAAATATGAAGGGATATTTTGTGCCAATTCCTAATTAGTGGCAAGTGCTTTTCAATTCTGATGAACACGTTTTATCGTGCTGTATCGATTCAGATACCTTCGCGTCGCACGACGAAAAAAGCATTGGCATGAATTTATGCCCGATATCTTTTCTGGAATAGAATACGAACGGGAATTGTCATTGCGATGCAGAATACGAACAAGAGGTATTCAAACGGTCGAATGCGAAATGCGTCGTGTGTTTCCGAAATAATGAACAGAATCCAGACGGCATTCATTACCGACGCTAGAAGTTCGCTTTTGGTGGTTTCTTGAACACTTGTAACGATAATTATTGAAAAAAGGATCGTGTAGTTGACTACGGGGAAATTCAGGAAATAGAATTCTAGACCGAAACCAGCACCTGTAAAAAGACTGAAAATCGATTCAACTAATCCGTAAACAAATGGAATGAAGAGAACTTGGAGTAGGATGGAGGCAATAACAAAAGCTGAACCTTTGAGTTTAGAGCTCGTTTTGATTTCCATCCGTCGCTGGAATTACAACAATTCTTCAATGATGCGATCCATTGAGTATCCTTCCGCTTCTGCACGGTAGTTTCGAACTAAACGGTGACGCAAAATTGGTTTTGCTACGGCTTTCACATCTTCGATGTCTGGCGAATATTTTCCGTGAAGTGCTGCGTGGCATTTCGCTCCGATAATCAAGTATTGAGATGCACGAGGACCTGCTCCCCAAGTGATGTAGTCCTTGGTGATTTGTGGCGCTGCCTCATCATTTACACGTGTTTTTCCCACCAAACGAACAGCGTACTCAAGTACATTGTCTGCTACAGGAATACGACGAATTAAGTCTTGGTAGTGCATGATTTGCTCTCCATCGACAATACGATTTAGTGAAACCGAATGATTCGACGTTGTTGCCTTCACAATGGCCATTTCTTCCGAAAAAGAAGGATAATCGACCCAAACATTGAACATGAAACGGTCGAGTTGCGCCTCTGGCAAAGGATATGTTCCTTCTTGTTCGATCGGGTTTTGTGTTGCCAATACGAAGAAAGGAGCAGGGAGAGGATAGCGATTTCCAGCTGCCGTAACCGAACGTTCTTGCATGGCTTCTAAAAGTGCCGACTGCGTTTTTGGCGGTGTACGGTTAATCTCATCTGCTAGAACAATGTTCGAAAACAATGGTCCTTTCATGAATTGAAATTCGCGCTTCTCGTTCAAAATTTCTGATCCAACAATGTCCGAAGGCATCAAGTCAGGCGTAAACTGAATACGGTTGAAGCTCAATCCCAAACAGTCAGAAATGGTATTCACCAACAAGGTTTTTGCTAATCCGGGAACTCCCACTAGTAAACAATGCCCTTTCGAGAAGATAGAAATGAGCACTTGGTCTACGACATCGTCTTGTCCGACGATTACTTTGTGAATTTCATTTTTGAGTTCCTTGTAGTGGACAACGAGTTGGTCAATTGCAGCCTTATCTGACATAGGTTTAAAAAATTTCTTCTAAAGATAAACTTTCTAGTGTTTCATCCAAGGATTTGCGAAGCTACATTCATCGAATGGCGTATTTATCTTAACGTAAGTGGATGCGATTTTACCCGTAATCCATTCGTTGATAACCACACGCTTTTTTTCATTTTCCGCAGCCTTTTGGATCAATTCGTAATCATCGGTTAAATTCGCCTTGTGTGGCTGAGTCCGATTCTTTAAACGAACGATACGCACTCCTTGCTTGCGCTCCGCAGCGTTTGTGTAAAGATTGGGTTGCGAAATATCACCAACCTTCATGTTTTGCGTCAACAAGTAAATTTGCTGATCGATTTGGTTCAAGTTTTCAGCATCCCATTGCTGGTTTGCTGTTACAGGATTGGTAATAATTCCCTTGTTCAACCGTGTAAATTCGTCGTTGGAGTATTCCAAAACAGCTTCTTCCCACGTAATTTCATTTGTCATTAAGCGTTGGTAGCACGAATCCAAGCGGTAGGCAGCTGCTTCAATATCTGAATCATTAAATTTCGGAACAATCAAAATATGACGACATACATAATCGTCTCCCCGTCGTTTCTCCAATTTCACAATGTGGAAACCGTATTCTGATTCGAACACTTCAGAAACTTCACCTTCATTAAGGCTGAAAACAGCTGCTTCGAATGGCTTTACCATCATTCCTTTTGAGGCACTGATTTTTCCTCCTAAACTCGCACTTCCTGGATCATCCGAATTCAATCGTGCAGCAGTAGAAAAGGGTGTTCCATTCATAACCTCTTCACGGATTCCTTTTAGTTTGGAGCGTGCTGCTTCTTTTTCTGCAGTACCGATTTCTGGATAAATGACAATCTGTTGAAAACTCAATTGTGAGTTAATCAAGGGAATACTATCAGAAGGAATCATTTTGTAGAACTCCTTTACGTCTCTTGGAGTCACAGCAACTTCCGCTGTAATTTGACGTTCCATTTCCTGCGCTCGCATTTGATCACCAATTACTGGACGGAATTCATTCTTGATTTGAGCAACGGTTTTTCCGTAGAACTCTTCCATTCGTTCACGACTTCCAATTTGGTTCTCAATCACCCGTAAACGTTGTTCCATTTCGGCATCAATCATTTCTGGTGATACCTCAATACTATCGAGTTGTGCTTGATTGATGAGTAACTTCTGATACATCAACTCTTCGAGCATGTTGCAATCCATTTCAGAAGACAATTCCACTCCCGCTTGAGCCGCTTGGATTTTTTGCGCTTGAATATCGGAGAGCAAGATGATATTGTCACCAACTTGTGCTGCGATTTTATCGATGGTTTTTTGTCCATTCGACGCGAAGGAAATAAGGAGGAATAAACTACTTACTAATGTTAATCTCATGCTTGTCTTTTATCTTTCGAATCATTGTTGATCCGTACTGTTCTTTTAAATCTTGTAGCCTATTTAGGACAATTATCTCCTTGATTTGATTTGCCACAAATTCCATAGGCGGAATTTCATCTTTTAGTGTGAAATCAATGATATTTAGAAAATAAGTGTGTTCATCATCCGAAAAATAGGTTTTCGTTCTATTTAAAACGATGTTGTCTACATTGTATTTTGTTAATGGAATATCTTTCGACAATTCATTGAAGTAAATCCATGATGAATCATTGAAGTAGAAATTCTCTGCGTAAAGTTTAGCATAAGAATTTACTTGGGAAAGGTCTTTATCATTTTTTAACATGAAGGCCTGATCAATCCCTTCGGATTTAAACTCAACGTCTTTCGGAATTTTAAGGTACAATGCTTTCACGAGGTAATCGCTGAGGATAAAATCTTCTTTGTTCAGGGTGTAGTACGATGCGATCTGGTCGTAGGTCACATTGGTATCGAGATTTCCCTTCAATAACTCTTCTTCCAGATAGAATTGTGCCAGTTCTCCTTCAAACGCATCACCGCGAAGTTGAACCAATTGATACAACTCAGGATTGGTTTCTTGGAGTTCTTTCTTCAAGGTTTCGCGTTCACACCATTGAATGATGAATGCATTGTATTCCGCTTCGTTGTTGATGTCGTAACCGAGATGTTTCATCAGAATCATCGCTTCGGATTCCGTCAGTTCGCTGTCATCGACGGTCGCAATTACTTTTCCATCCGACCCACACGAAGTAAGACCAAAGAAAAACAGGCTAGCCCAAAGACCAGCCTGTAAAATTCGTATGTGGAATTTATTTTCCAAGTGAGTAGAGCGCTTCTTCGTTTACAACAATTTTGTGCTTCTTCTCAATTTCTTTCATCCATTCTTTCTCCAAGTAGTTTTGGTAGTCCGAAGTGATGGCTCCTTTTGCTTCGTCGAACTCTTTCGGTCCAGCAGGAAGTTTTTCCAAGACGTTTACGAGGTAGTATTTACCATCGTATTCGTAAATGTCATTAATTCCTTTTTTCAACGGAGATTTCGCTGCGGAGATAAATCCTGTTTTTGTCGTGTCGAATTTCCCTTTGCGGAATTTCGTGTTGAGGGTAGAGCTTTCGTTCACCGCTTCAACAATTTGTGTCGATGTCAATGTATCGCTTTCCAACAATTTCTTCGTTTGTTGAGCCACTAACATGGTGTTGCATTCGTACACTTCAGCGTCAACACGAGGTCCCCATTGGTAATTGCTTTTGTTGTTTTCGTAGAAAGCTTTCAAACCAACTGTATCGCGCATCGCTTTGTTCCAAACCTTGTCAGACATTACTTCGTAAAGCAAGATTCCGTCGTGGTATTCAGTAATCAAGGCTTTGTATGCAGGGTATTTCCCAGCCAATTTTGATTCTTCGTAATCCAAAATAGCTTGCTCTTCCCATGCTTTGTACTGTTTGTCTACCATCACTTTGATGTCATCTTTTCGCGCTGCACGGTGGTTGTTCTCCAGGTACTTAGCGAATTCATTTCCACGGAATTTCTGCTTGTCCATTATGAACATCACCTTGTTCTTTGGGTAATCTGATGCTTTGAACTTTCCAAGGAGGTAAGTCGAGTCCATGTTTTGGTAGAACCACTTCAAACCTTTTTTACTTTTCGATTTGAAATTGTATTCTTTTTTCAACTTGTTTACAAACGACGCTTGCGTTTTTACGGATCGAGCATCTTTTGCTACTTTTTTCTCGATTCCTCGTTTCAAATCCTCGAATGAATCAACATCTTTCCAGCTAATACGCTTAATGATGTGGAATCCGTAGTCTGTTTGAACAGGCTTGCTGTATTCTCCGTCTTCTTTCAATGCGAAGGCTGCTTCGGTAAATTCAGGAACCATTCGTGTTGTTGTTCCTGTTCCGAATTGAGGAAGAACACCATTTTTTCCATTACTCGATGGATCGTCTGAGTATTTGCTTACCAATTCTTCGAATGAAGCACCGTCTTCCAACATTTGGTACAACTCATTGATTTTAGCTTCTGCATTTTTGATTTCGTCTGCGCTTGCATCGCTACGTGCAGCAATCATCAAGTGGGCTGCTTCCATCGTTCCACGTGCAGGACGGCGATCGATTACTTTCAAGATATGGTACCCAAATCGTGTTCTGAATGGATCAGAAACCTGTCCAACTGGAGTAGAGTAGGCCGCATCTTCAAATTGATACACCATTTGGAAGGCTGTGAAGTATCCCAAATCTCCTCCGTTTTTCTGAACTGTTGGATCTTCCGAACCCATTTTGCTTTTCGCTACGGCTTCGAATGATTCACCATTTTCGATGCGCTTTTTCAAAGCAAGTAAGCGATTGTACGCTTTCAAGGTGTCTTCAGGAGATGCATTCGACTCCAAGCGAACCAAGATGTGCGCTGCATGAATTTCCTCAAGTGTACGTTCATATGCTTCACGCACAAGTGCTTCATTTTTTGTTGAATCAATCAAATAAGGACGAGCCAATGTTTTTTGGTAACCTGCTAACTCCTTTTTCAAACTTGGGATGGTGTCGTATCCCAGTGCTTCAGCTTCTGCAACTTTCAGTTTGAATCGTTTGAAAAGTTCCATGTACTCATCAAGCGAAGCTTGGTCGTATTGTGGATTATCGTTGTTCTTCAGGTAAATCTGTAAAAACTCAGACTTAGTAATTGGATTGCCATCAATGGTCATAATTACAGGGTCGTCTTGAGAAAAACCCGATAGCGTGATCATACAGGTAATAGCAAATGCAATTAATTTGTTCATAAGATTGATTTTTTTTGTGTCAAAAATATACTTTCAATTTGTATTTCGTAATTCAGACGAATTATTTCAAGCTATAGTTTGGTGCTTCGCGTGTAATTGTAACATCATGTGGGTGACTTTCGTGCACACCGGCAGATGTAATACGTATGAATTTTGATCCTTTCAATGTATCAATATTCGGTGACCCACAGTATCCCATTCCAGATCGAAGTCCACCTTTAATTTGGTACATTACTTCATCCAAACGACCTTTAAACGGAACACGTCCAGAAATTCCTTCAGGAACCAACTTCTTCGCATCGGCTTCATCAGCTTGGAAGTAACGATCTTTCGATCCTTTTTGCATAGCTTCCAATGATCCCATTCCGCGGTACGTTTTGAACTTTCTTCCTTGGAAAATAACCGTTTCACCCGGAGATTCTTCTACTCCTGCAAACATTGAACCAAGCATTACAGTATCGGCTCCAGCAGCGATTGCTTTTACAATATCTCCTGTGTAGCGAATTCCTCCGTCAGCAATTACAGGAACTCCTGTTCCTTCCAAAGCAAGTGCTACATCATTTACAGCTGTCAATTGAGGAACCCCAACTCCTGCAATAATTCGCGTTGTACAAATAGAACCGGGACCGATTCCAACTTTTACGGCATCAGCGCCAGCTTCTACTAGGTAAAGTGCGGCTTCTGGAGTAGCAATGTTTCCAACAATAACATCAAGCTCTGGAAATTTGCTCTTTACTTCTTTCAATTTTGTAACTACACCTTCAGTGTGTCCATGTGCTGTATCAATAACAATGGCATCAACTCCGGCCTCAACAAGTGCCGTAGCGCGCTCTACAGTGTCATGTGTTACGCCAACTGCAGCTGCAACGCGAAGTCGACCGTATTTATCTTTACACGAATTTGGATGCTCACGTACTTTAATAATGTCTCGGAAGGTAATGAGTCCAATTAGTTTGTTGTTTTCGTCAACAACTGGAAGCTTTTCAATTTTATTTTCCTGAAGAATGTCCTCTGCAATCGAAAGACTCGTGTCCTCAGATGTTGTAATCACATTTTCGCTTGTCATTACCTCGCGAATCGGGCGTTTCAAGTTTTTCTCAAATCGAAGGTCGCGATTCGTCACGATTCCTTTTAATGTATGATTTGCATCTACAACAGGAATACCTCCAATTTTATTTTCTTTCATCAACTGAAGGGCATCAGAAACAATTGCATCTTCGGCAAGTGTAACCGGATCGAGGATCATTCCGCTTTCCGAACGCTTTACTTTTCGTACTTGCAGGGCTTGCGCTTCAATCGACATGTTTTTGTGTACCACACCAATACCACCTTGCTGAGCCATGGCAATTGCCAAGTTTGCTTCCGTTACTGTATCCATCGCTGCAGATACAATCGGGGTGTTCACTTCAATGTTGCGTGTGATTTTACTTTTTAAAGAAACTTCGTTTGGAAGCACTTGAGAATAAGCAGGGACGAGAAGAACGTCGTCGTACGTTAATCCTTCTTTGATTTCTCCGAGATTTGAAAGGGGCATAATTGAACCTATTTAAGAAATAAATTCCTGCAAAGATAACATAATTTCGTCAGCTCGACGGAGCAGTTTAAATCATCAAATTGTTAAAGAATCGAAAATCTATTTGTGATTTTGATTATATTATCTAATCTTGTTGTTAATCCTGAAAGATTATGATCAAACTAACAGCGGTACTATCAATATTTTTACTCTTCGCAACGTTCTCAGCGAAGGCACAAGAACTTGACTCAATTTCATTGGATTCCAGTTTGATTCAGCTCTCAGGAGTGGTAGTTTCGGAAGAAACACTCGCCGAATTACCGTACACAACTGTCCTGGATAGAACGAGTAAACGAGGTGTTTTCTGCGATTATTACGGTTATTTCACCATGGTTGTGTATCCAGGAGATACTTTGATCTTTTCGGCATATGGTCACAAAACATCGAATTATGTTGTTCCAGATACCTTGGAGGATAATTTTTACTCGATCATTCACGTCATGGAAGTCGATACGATTGATTTGCCGAATGTCGAAGTCTATCCTTGGCCATCGAGAGAAGATTTCGCGAGGGCTTTCGTTAATATGGACCCATATGATGATGCGATTCGAAGAGCACAACGACAATTGTCTGGAGAGAGTTTAGCCTTTGCAGCCGCTCGATTGGATATTGATGGCTCACTCGCGTATGGTACGGTGCAAAGTCAATATCAAACCAAGCTCTATACGCAGAATCAACTGCCCGCGAATAACTTACTGAATCCGTATGCCTGGTCGAAGTTGATCAAGGATTGGAAAGAAGGGAAGTTGAGTAAACAGTGACGAGCTCGTTAACTTGGCTGAAGCGATCGCTAATCAAACTCATTTTAACTCAAATCCTGAATCATCGTCAATTGCTTAGGCTTCGATGATTTAAAAATAGGATAGCACAAGAAGTATTTCTCGACAGGGTCCGTCAATGCAGAGATGTTCAAATTATCAGAAGCATCCGAAACATCCAGTACAGAACCGTTCTTCATCAATAAATTGATGTTTTCTCGTGTAATATTGTACGCCTTATTGGTCAATTGTTCCGAGTACACAAAATGCTCCATTTGATCTTCTGTTAGACTCATCTTGTCTCCAACGTATTTTTTAACGGCTTCAATACGTTCTTCTGTGAATGGTTCTTTCGAGATTTCAATTTTGAATAAATCGCGTTGAACAAGTCGACGGGATAAATCTGAAAGCACTTTATCCTCATGGAATTGCCATACTTTCATCGCGCCAAGGATATCGGCATCATCGAGTTGCGAGAAATACTCCAATACAGCAGGATTCTTTTTGAAATCTTCTGCAGTAACGTTATTTGTTAAAAAATAGAGTAGGGCTGGACTTCCGAAAATGGTTTCTCCGCTCAATGCCAATTCTTTTGCTCTACGTAGAACATGAATCAACATATATTCCGCTGCAACTACTGTTTTGTGTAGGTACACTTGCCAATACATCAAACGTCTTGCGATGATGAACTTTTCAATCGAGTAGATTCCCTTTTCTTCGAGTACAAGATTCCCGTCCTTTACATTCAACATCTCAATGATGCGCTCGCTTCCAATTACACCTTCGCTTACTCCAGAATAGAAACTGTCACGGTTCAAGTAATCCATTCGATCCATATCTAGCTGACTCGATACAAGCTGATGCAAGAATTTCTTCGGGTACTTGTTCTGGAAAATCAGTAGACTTAAATCCAATTCGCCATCAAACTCATGACTTAGTTTATCAATGAAGAAACTGGAAATCTCTTCATGACTAACACCGCTCACAATGTCGTGCTCTAAGGCATGACTAAACGGTCCATGTCCGATATCGTGCAACAAGATGGCAAGAAGCACAGCACGTTCTTCGGGAGGCGTAATTTCATGTCCTTTCTTTCGAATCGTTGAAATCGCCTTCTGCATCAAGTGCATAGCACCGATCACATGATGAAAACGTGTGTGAATAGCGCCTGGATAAACCAAGTGAGAAAGTCCGAGTTGCTTGATTCTACGGAGACGCTGAAAATAAGGGTGTTCGATAACATCATAAATAATTTCCTCCGGAATGGTAATAAAACCGTAAACTGGATCGTTAATTATTTTCTTCTTGTTATTGTAGTTGACTTTTGAAGGCAATTGCATACTTTTAAATCGAAAATCAAAATTACTAAAATATAGCGCATGCAAGTTAAAATCCTTTGGGCAGATGATGAGATCGAATTATTGAAACCACATATATTGTTTCTGGAATCCAAAGGATATTCGGTTGTTTCTGTGAATAATGGATCTTCAGCCGTGGATGAAAGCAATGAGCAGGAGTTTGACATCATCTTTTTGGATGAAAACATGCCCGGTATTTCTGGTTTGGAAGCGTTGGCGCGAATCAAGAAAGAACGTCCGTATGTTCCCGTTGTAATGATTACCAAAAGCGAGGAAGAACATATCATGGAAGAGGCAATTGGAAGTAACATTGCTGATTATTTGATTAAACCGGTAAATCCCAATCAGATTCTTCTTTCGATCAAAAAGAACTTAGACTCGAGTAAACTCGTTTCGCAAAAAACAAATTCGAGTTACCAGCAGGAATTCCGTGAGCTTGGAATGCAACTCAATAGTCGTTTGGATAAAGATGAGTGGACCGAGGTTTATGATCAGTTAGTGTACTGGGAAATCAAACTCGACAAGATTGAGGATAGCGGGATGAAGGAAATCCTTGGCATGCAGAAAAAGGAAGCGAATACACAGTTTTCTAAGTTTATTTCGGATAATTATTTGGATTGGTTGAATGGCGTAGAGGAAAGTCCTCAGATGATTCACACGCTTTTCAAGAACAAAATCAACCCTCAACTCGACGATTCTAAACCGTTTGTATTGGTCATTGATAATTTGCGATACGATCAGTGGAAAATGTTAAGTCCAATTTTCTCAAAATATTATTCGATTTCGGAAGAAGAAATTATTTATTCGATTCTTCCTACCGCTACGCAATATGCACGAAACGCCTTTTTTGCTGGGTTAATGCCGTCAGAGATCGCCAAGAAATTTCCGCAATGGTGGAAAGGTGAAGAAGATGAAGGAAGTAAGAATAAGTACGAGAAGGAATTGCTTGGATCTCAATTGAAGCGATTGGGACGTGATATTAAATGGTCTTACAATAAGATCACTAATCTTGATGCGGGTAAAAAACTTGCGGATAATTTCAGTACACTTTTGAAGAATGATCTCAATGTAATTGTCTACAACTTCGTTGATATGTTGTCTCATGCTCGTACCGAAATGGAAGTGATTCGTGAGTTAGCAGATGACGAGTCGGCTTACCGTTCATTGACGGTATCGTGGTTTGATCATTCACCACTGCATGATATTGTAAAGAAATGTGCGGAATCTGGGCGTAAAATGATCATCACCACAGATCACGGTACGGTTCGGGTGACGAATCCAGTAAAAATCGTCGGAGAGAGAAGTACAAATACAAATCTTCGCTACAAGACGGGACGAAATTTATCGTACAAAGACAAGGATGTCTTCCAAATCAAGGATCCACTAGAGGCGTATCTTCCAAAATCTTCTGTTTCAAGCGAGTTTGTTTTTACACGTGATGCAGATTATTTTGTCTATCCAAACAACTATAATCATTTCGTGAATTATTACGGGAATACCTTCCAACATGGAGGGGTTTCATTAGAAGAAATCTTAATCCCGTACGTAGAATTGATGCCAAAATAGGACATGGAAATAAACATTCAATCCATTCAGGATCTTCCGTATGCAGCAAAAACCTTTCTGGATAAGGTAGGACATCGGAAGATATTCGCTTTTGATGCCGAAATGGGCTCAGGTAAAACAACGTTTATCATTGCTTTACTTCACGCAATGGGAGTGGAGGAAGCTGAAGGTTCACCAACGTATTCACTCGTAAATGTCTACGAGAGTAGAATGTTTGGGAAAATCTATCATTTCGACCTATATCGCATCGAAGATGAATCTGAAGCATTAGATATCGGAATCGAAGAAATGCTCTATGGAGACGGAATATGTTTGATCGAATGGCCAGAAAAAATTAAAGGCCTGCTTCCAGATAATACGATTTGGTCGTATATTCGTAAAAACGGAGACGATTCCAGAACGCTAACGATAGATTTATGATCACCGATCCAGAAGTTTTGAGACAGTTAATGTCAAAGGGAAGCCTTCTTCCACAGGAAGAAATGCTCGAAGTTGCCCGAAAAAAAGGGAACCTTTATATTGGCATTCCGAAGGAAACTTCGTTTCAGGAACGTCGTGTCGCATTGGTTCCAGAAACCGTTGCGGTGCTCGTGGCAAATGGTCACCGAGTAAAAATGGAGTCGAAGGCTGGTGAAGGTGCTAACTTCTCAGATCGCGATTACAGTGAAGCTGGAGCAGAAATTTGCTACGATCGAAAGGATGTTTTTCGGTGTGATATCATTTTTAAAGTAGCGCCTCCTTCCGAGGAAGAGGTGGAAATGATGGAGGGAAACCAAACCTTGATTTCAGCACTTCAAATTTCGACGCAGCCAAAGAAAATCTTACAAACCTTAATGAAGAAAAAGGTGACTGCCATCGCATGGGATTACATTCGTGATGAAAGTGGCGTTTTTCCAGTGGTTCGAACCATGGGGGAAATTGCAGGAACTACGGCGGTTTTAGTGGCTGGACAATTGCTTTCTTCTTTTAGCGAAGGAAAAGGAATCATGCTTGGAGGTGTTGCTGGTGTACAACCTACGGAAGTAGTCGTAATTGGAGCGGGTACTGTGGGAGAATATGCTACGCGTGCAGCACTTGGGTTAGGAGCTTCAGTGAAGGTGTTCGACGATTCAATTTCGCGCCTTCGAAGACTTCAGCGCGATTTAGGAACACGGGTTTACACTTCCGTAATTCAACCGAAAGTCCTAGCAAAGGCCTTGATGCGTTGTGATGTTGCAATCGGTGCATTGCGCGCTCCACTCGGTCGAACTCCGTGCATTGTGAATGAGGAAATGGTTCAGCAAATGAAGGAAGGATCAGTTGTGGTAGATGTGAGTATTGATCAGGGCGGTTGCTTTGAGACTTCGCGCATTACCAATCACGATCATCCGACGTATTCTGAGCACGGTGTTATCCATTATTGTGTCCCGAATATTGCATCCCGCGTTTCCAGAACAGCGTCGTTCGCTCTGTCGAATATTTTCTCGCCAATCTTAATGGATATGGGAGAAAAAGGTGGTTGCAAAGGATTAATTTCCAATAACACAGGATTCCGTGGTGGAGTGTACATCTACAAAGGTGTTTTAACAAGTGAAGTACTTGGAAAGGTGTTTGACTTGCAGTACAAGGATATCGACTGGCTCATCATGGGTGGTAAATAATGATTGTTCCGTTAAATCTTCCCAAAGCAGCATTAAAATTAACGCGTAAAGGCGGCGATGTATACGTTCGTTGTCTGATTAGACAAAAGGATTTGGTGTGTACGCCAGAGGAATGGGTGCGTCAGCATGTAATCAACGATTTAATTACAGAAAAAGGAGTGTCGAAAGGACGAATTGCTTCGGAGTTTCCTTTGGAATACAACGGTAGAAGCAAACGAGCAGATATTGTGCTGTTTGATAAGTTTGGGGTTCCCAATTTAATTGTAGAATGCAAAGCTCCCGAAGTTCCTATTTCTGAAAAAGTGGTGCATCAAATCGCACAATACAATTCTCAACTGAACGTGGATAAGTTGTTTTTAACAAATGGCTTAACGCATGTCTATTGCGAAATTGATCGTGAGAATGGTTCGCTCAATTACTACGAGGAATGGCCAGAATCGTGGTAGTTCACTTTAAATGAAATTTAAGTCGGCAAGTTCTCGCCCGATACTTTGAATCCCTTTTAAAATCTTAGTTGTTTGTTTTTCTGAAGGTGTTTTTTTTCCTCGAACATACTGCGATAAAAGAGTAGGGTTCATGCCGATTCGTTGGGCCAAAAAGTTGGCATTGAGCACACGATAGTATTGAAAGAACTGTTTGAGATCTAAGTGTAACTGTAAATCATCAGTTGTGATTTCAACTCCTTCGTCTTCATACGCAAGATTTAAGGCTTCTACTAGGTTAACGTATAGTTCAGGAATATCTTTTCCTGTAGAAAACACGTTTTCGTGATCGGCATAGGCAGAATAGCCTGTACTCGTTTTCTCTACGGTGATAGCGATTTTTTTCTTCAAGCGTTTCATAGTCATTCTTTTATTCCTGCTTGTTTAAACAGTTTTCGTTGTAATCCTTTTCCTAATTCTTGACTTCCATGGTCGGGGAATATAATTGTCCCGTCGAGTTGGTCGTGTTTTAATTTTACATGTGATCCTTTTTGAGAAACGGGATGCCATCCTGCTCTCGTCAATTTTCTATATGCTTCTGAACATTTCATAAAGGTATAATTTTATTTACTTTCTTAAAAGCTTTAAGTCACTTTTTATTTACTTTTTAACAATTGAGAATAAGCGAAGGCATTTCGCAATTCATCTTTTAGATGCTTTCGATAACAGTTTTTACTGAGGGAATAATGCTCGAAATGAGCTTGTGGTGTAGGTTCATTGTAGTGTGTTAGGTGGTTGACTATATAATAAGTTAATGAAAAAAATGACTTGAAAGAGGTGTTACTTTTTCAATAATTGACATTTACTCGAAAAAATAATATGCGCCTATCCGTACTTTTTGTGAGCCTTTTTGCGCTTTTGTCATGCCAATCCCAAATAGAAGAAAGAGTCTTTCCCGTGGTAAAAGATTCTGTTGAAGAAATTGAATTTACAGACCCTTCCCAGATTGATTCGCTAGCGCTTGGATTGAATTTTTCTCCATCAGGAACCTACAATGCGGCGAAACAAAGGGTGAGAATCAAAAAGGCGAGGGCCAATTCAGGAAAGGATTTTGAACATTACTTGCTGAATGAGATCATTCCGCATTGGTACGGAACAGAATGGGATTTTAACGGCTATACTGCTATTCCAAATCAAGGGGAGATCGCATGCGGTTATTTTGTCTCAACAACCTTGCTGCATATGGGGGTTAATGTTAATCGCTACAAGATGGCGCAGCAGGCGGGACTATACGAAGCGCAAACCTTGGCATTGAACGAGGAGAACTATCGAACTATTTACGGTCAGGATTCGTTGAAAGCAATCCTGAAACGAGACTATCTCGATGGAATTTATTTCGTTGGATTGGATAATCACGTGGGCTACTTGTACATCAAAGATCAAATTCCTTACTTTATCCATTCGAACTATATTGAAGATAAGGTGATGATTGAAAAGGCTTACTTTTCGCCTGCATTCGTGAGTGGGGTGTATGTTATTGCTGAAATCTCAACAAATGAAGAGTTACTGGAGCGATGGCGCACAGGGGCAACGGTTCCCGTGGTTCTTCCTAAAAAATAGCAATGGATTACCTCAAAAAGAACAAGGAATCATGGAATCAGCGAACATTGGTACATATCGATTCCGATTTTTATGATAATCAATCATTTATCGAAGGGAAATCCTCGTTAAACGCTATCGAACTGGAGTTGTTCGGTGATGTCCGAGGGAAGAAAATTTTGCATTTGCAATGTCATTTTGGACAAGACTCGATATCGTTAAGTCGAATGGGAGCAGAGGTAACGGGAATTGACTTGTCGAATGAAGCGATCAAAGCTGCGAGGGAATTGGCAGAAAAAACAGGGCAGTCGACCGAATTTATTTGCTCGGATGTGTATGATTTGCCAAATCATTTGGAGGGAGAGTTTGATATTGTATTCACAAGTTATGGAACCATCGGCTGGTTGCCCGATCTCGATAAGTGGGCAAATGTGGTACAGCATTTTCTAAAGCAAGGCGGACAATTCATTTTTGCCGAGTTTCATCCTGTGGTCTGGATGTATGATGATGATTTCACCAAAGTGCAGTACAATTACTTTAATGATGGACCCATTATCGAAACAGAATCAGGAACCTACGCGGATAGAAATGCTGATTTAGAAGTTGAATATATCACTTGGAATCATCCCTTGTCGGAAGTGTTTACCAGTTTGATCACGGCAGGACTCTCCATTCAGCAATTTCACGAATTTGATTATTCACCCTACAATTGTTTCTCTCACACTGAGGAAATAGGCGCAAATAGATACCGAATTAAGCACTTCGAGAACAAGGTCCCGATGGTGTACAGTTTATTAGCAAGAAAGAATTAGGGCGTTCCCCAGAAGCTTGCTCCGCATATCAGGGTCGGGCTAACGTTACAAGTCCTGGTATCCGTGAGATCACGGATCGTCAGGAGCTTTCCACTCATATCCCTAACGCAACATCCGTTTAACATAAAAAATCCGACCAGCATGAACCAGTCGGATTTTTCGAATATGATCTATTGTTGATTTACAAGCTATACGTCACAGTACATGTGCCAGTTCCTCCAACAATTGGAGTTGTATTTTCATAGTTGTAAACAACTGTAAATTGCGTTCCATTTACATTCATCGATCCTGAACCAGAAAAGATGATGTCACCTACAGTAATGTTGATTGTTTGCTGTGGAATGGTAATATTCGATCCATTCACGGTAGCAGTGGCTGTTCCTCCTGCCAAGGTAAACATCGGGTCAATGATGATGTCTGAGGTGGTAGCACCAGCTGTAATAGTTGGACTTCCATTAATGGGGAAAAGTGCTACGTTGCAATCATCAGTTACACTCGGTGTTCCTAACCAGTTGTCTTGACCGATTACGACATTCAGCGTGCGCGTTGCAGTTGCAGTTCCGTGTTCGTTTGTAGCTGTATACGTCACTACGAACGATCCTACGGAAGCAGTATTCACTTGTGATAAGTCAGCAGTAACAGTAACCGCGCTTCCATCTTTATTGGTAGCTGTAGCACCAGGATCGTTGTACGTTGTTCCCAATACAACCTCCATGGTAGCAGAACCCGTGATGGCAATTGTAGGAATGTAATTACAGGTTTCGTCGTCCTTTTGCGCTTCAGAACTGTAGTTTACGGCTTGAGGATCAGTACATCCTTTCTTTTTACATGATGCTAAACCTACTGAGGCAACAGCAACGAAAAATAAAAGCTTTTTCATCTTATTGTTAGTTAGTGTGATAAGAAACAAATATATTACAATTATCAAACTAAGCCTCTAATAAAAATTCAGATGTCTTATGGAAAGTAATCTCTGGATAGTCTTGCTCCGCCATTGTCAATAAGAATGGTGTCTCCGCCAAGAACACAAGGTTCCCGTCTTTATCTTCTGCCACATTGTTTGTTTTCGCGCGCTTAAAGGCTGTCAGTTGTTCTTCGTTGTCGGTTGTGATCCAACAAGCTTTGGTGTAATTACGTGGGGCAAAACGACATTTCGCGCCATATTCGTGCTCCAAACGGTAATTGATCACTTCAAACTGAAGTTGTCCAACGGTCCCAATGATTTTTCGACTACCCGGTTGTTGGATAAACATCTGTGCAACTCCTTCATCCATTAGCTGACGAATTCCTTTGTCTAACTGTTTTGATTTCAATGGATCAAGGTTTTCGAGTTCCATGAATAGTTCAGGTGAGAAGCTAGGGATTCCTTTGAACATAAATTTCTCGCCTTCACTCAAAGTATCGCCAATTTTGAAGTTTCCTGAATCGTACAATCCGATAACATCTCCAGGATAAGCAGTATCAATAACACTTTTATCTTGCGCCATAAAAGACGTTGGATTAGGGAACTTCATCTTCTTGTCCAATCGAATGTGATTGTAGAAGGTATTGCGCTCAAATACACCCGATACGATACGCAAGAAAGCGATACGGTCTCGGTGTTTTGGATCGAGGTTGGCGTGAATCTTGAATACGAATCCAGAGAATTTTGAATCGGATGGTTCTACCATACGTACGTCTGTTTCTCTTCCACGTGGAGAGGGAGAAATACGACAGAAGGTATCCAACAATTCTTTCACTCCAAAGTTGTTCATGGCAGAGCCAAAGAAAACGGGAGCTACATCTCCTGCGAGGTAAGATTCTCGATCGAATTCGTCGTAAACGCCTTCAATCATTTCCACTTCTTCACGAAGTTCTTCGGCGAATTGTTCACCGATGATCTCGTCCAATTGTGAGTCTGATAAATCAGAAATCGGAACAACATCATCCGAAATTCCTGTTTTATTTCCGGAGAAAAGGTTCAGGTTTTGGTCGTATAGATTGTAAACTCCTTTGAAACGATCACCCATTCCAATTGGCCATGTAAGCGGACGTACCTTAATTTTCAGCTTGTCTTCGAGCTCATCCAACAAGTCGAACGATTCCTTTCCTTCTCGGTCCAATTTGTTTACGAAGATGATTACGGGAGTCTTTCGCATGCGACATACTTCCATCAATCGCTCTGTCTGGGCCTCCACACCATTTGCTACGTCAACCACAAGGATTACGCTGTCTACTGCTGTTAGTGTTCGGAAGGTGTCTTCTGCGAAGTCTTTGTGACCAGGAGTATCGAGAATATTGATTTGCTTTCCTCCATAATGAAAGGCCATCACAGACGTAGCAACCGAGATTCCACGTTGCTTTTCAATTTCCATGAAATCCGACGTAGCGCTTTTTTTGATCTTGTTATTCTTCACAGCTCCTGCCGATTGAATAGCCCCTCCAAAAAGCAATAATTTTTCTGTCAATGTGGTTTTACCAGCATCCGGGTGAGAGATGATCCCAAATGTTCTGCGTTTTTCCACTTCTTCTTTTACTCCCATATCATTTGTATTCGATTCGGCAAAAATAGGGTTTTCTTAACCATTTCCTACATTTCGGTGTGGCATTAATCGTTGCAATTGAAGGGAGTATTTCAATAAATGTCAGAATAAGTTTGTGTATCTTCACATGTTCAAATTGAAGCATTATGTGGAAGACCGTATTACTGTTAATTGTGACAATTCTTGTTGTTCCCATCGCTGGATTTTATTTCAGTGAACCAATGACGGATTTGCAGTGGCAAACAACGAAGGAGTTGATTTGGATCTATGTGATTGCCGCATCGGCTTGTTTTATTGTTAGTACGCTGACGAAGAATTACAGTCAGGTCGACAAGTTGTGGTCGGTGATTCCCGTAGCCTATGTTTGGGTAGCAGCGTATCGAGGTGGTTTTGAACCGCGCTTGGTGTTGATGTCAACAGTGGTAACCATTTGGGCGGCGCGCTTAACGTTCAATTTTGCCCGAAGAGGTGGCTATTCATGGAAATTTTGGACAGGTGAGGAAGATTATCGTTGGGCAGTTTTGCAGGCTCGACCCGAGTTTTCAAATCCGATTGTTTGGGCAATTTTCAATCTGTTTTTCATTTCCTTCTATCAAATGGGATTGATCTTACTTTTCACGATGCCCATTGTAAAATCGATGGGAGGAGGTCCACTTGGTTGGGCAGATTACCTATGTGCAGCAGGTGTTATTTTCTTTGTAATCCTTGAGGGAATCGCTGATCAGCAGCAATGGAATTTTCAACAAGAAAAATACCGACGCATCCATGCGAAAGAGGAGTTGGGAGATTTCTACGGCAAAGGTTTCACACATACAGGACTGTGGGGAATGATGCGCCATCCCAATTATGCATCGGAGCAAGCCGTGTGGATTACGTTTTATTTTTTCAGCGTTGCAGCAACGGGGAGTTGGTTGAATTGGTCTGTTGTTGGCTGTTCATTGTTGGTGGTGTTGTTCAAAAGTAGCTCTGATTTCAGCGAGAAAATTTCTGCAGAAAAATATACGAGCTACGCGGATTACCAACGTCAAGTTCCTCGATTTGTTCCATTTACAAAATTTGGGAAATAGGAAATGAGCGAGTTTACTTCATTGAGCGGGTATGGATTTGATCATCGAGGGGCATTTCTTCGGTTGGACCATCATGAAAATAACGCCATTCAGCGCGAGCATTTTTATTTGGTGAATCAATCTTTTACCTTGAAGAAGGAGTTGGGACGGTACTGCACAGGGCAGTTTGATTTGAAAACTTTGGAAGATGACGTTTGCCCTAATGCGGCAGAATTGCTCAGTCCGAAGGCGAATGTTTGCTTCGATTGCTTTGATTTCATCGGTTTCAATCCTGCATTTTATCACTTGGAACAACACCAAATAAGCCCTCAGCAGCGCGCGTACAATCAAACGAATCACGTTGTTTACTTGGCATATTTTGCACCTGGATTGGTCAAAGTTGGTATTTCTTCTGAAGCGAGAAAGGAACATCGTTGGAAAGAGCAAGGAGCACGGTGGGTAGCGCATATTTACACTGTTGAAAATGCTTACGAAGCTCGGCACATTGAAGAGAAGATTAGCAGTAAGTTGAAATTGCCCGAAGTGATTTTAGGAAAGAAAAAACGCGATCTGTTGACGGTTCAACTACATGAAAACGAAGTGAAGTCGGAGTTTTTCGAGCTGATGAATCAAATCGATGGGCTGTTTGAGCATAAAGTGAATCGTGAGCGCATCTTCGATATGGAAGCTTTTTATAACCCCGATCGAGTGCCGTTGGCTACAACTATTATTGATGTTTCTGAGCATTCCGAGGGAAAAATATCAGGAAAGTGCATTGGACTCTACGGTGATCTTGTGGTTTTCGAAAATAAGGGCCAACAATTCATGTGTTCGCTCAAAAAATTGATCAGTTACAAAGTTTCATTTTCGGAAGAAGAAGAGAAGGTAGATTTTGAACCGCAGCAAATTTCATTATTTTAGAAAAAAAAGAACAAACTATATGATTTTATCACCGTTTCGCATCGTTGCTATTTTTATTACATTCCTTGGAGCCAGTCAGGCACAAGCTCAAAATGAGTGTGACTACCTCAGTCAGTCTTTTGATATTTTGGAACAAGCAATTTATTCTGAGTTAGTATCTAACAATGAAACATGGGATTCGGTACATGTATTGTTCGACGGTGAAGTCTTTATGCGAATAAATCAAGATTCAACGGATTTAAGATTATTACCAAGCACGTTCAATGTGAAGACAAGAGGGAGTAATTCTCGCGTTCTGTCGATCTCAACACCGTGTGTAACGGCTTCTTTTGCTTACGGTTTGTTTGGTAAGTTGAAATCCATTCGCTTCAAATACGCATTGGGAGTGGAACTCTATGAAGGAACATGGACAGAAATGAATTTCGATAGAGAGGCTGATAAACTGGTGTATGTGGGAGAAAATGTGCCTGATAATCCCATTTTTGAAATGAAGTATTTCATAAAATAGAAGTGGCTTTAACTTTACGGTTTGGGAATGCCCCCAAAAAAACGCCCCGAAACCAATTGGAATCGAGGCGTGTATTTCATGTTTTACTTCAGTCATGATTTCGAAGCGAATTATTCACTCTTCGAATCTTTCAGTCGCTGAATCCATTCATTACTTTTTTTCAATCTCGCCAGCTTCCACCAACTGACCGAAAAACTCTGTTGCCGTTTCTTTCAGTGGACGGTAGGATATTCCGAGGTCCTTTTTGCTCTTAGAATTGTCAGCTTTCCATGGGAATCCAACGTTCAATTTCACTTCTTTGCGGGTCATTCCAACAGATGGTGCCATTAACCATAGCAAGAACTTTGGAAGCTTTCGCGTCGAAATGGGATAGTTCGGGTATTCCTCTTTGATCATTCCCGCCAATTCACGGAATCCTGAGTTTTCACCAGAAATAATGTAACGACCTTTTGCCTCAGGTTTCATTCCAGCCTGATAATGAGCTTCGGCTAAATCGCGGACATCCACGCAACCAATGTTGAATTCAGGAGCTCCCATTTTGAAGTCACCTTTTCCTATTTGCTTCATGATACTGAAGGACTCAGAAGTTCCGTGTGGATTGATTCCTGGGCCCAACACAAAAGAAGGATTGATGGTAACCATGTCCCAACGATCTTGCTGTTGTGCAATGTTCCAAGCTTCTTTCTCGGCTTCAGTTTTCGAGTAGGAGTAGGGTTGGTGCTCAATAGAAGAGGTGGTGTTCCATTGTTCTTCCGTTAATTCTTGATTCGGCATGGATAACACATCTTTTCCGTCTCCGTAAATCGCAGCACAACTACTGGTGACTACAACACGTTTAACACTATCGGTTCGATTGGCTGATTCCAAAACATTTCGCGTTCCTTTTTTGGCTGGATCAACCAAGTCTTTTTGCGGATCTTCTACACTTCGAACGAATGGTGAAGCGGTATGATACACCAACTGGCATCCTTTCATCGCCTCGTCGTACGAACCTTCATCAAGCAATTCTGCCTTGAAGTACTTGATCGTTCCGGGCAATTTTGCCGCTAACTCATCGAGGTATTTCGTTTTTTCTTTATTGTCAGGTGTGCGTACTGCAGCATGAACCGTTCTTCCTTCGGAAAGGAGTTTTTCTACGAGCCTTCCAGCTACGTAACCTGTGGCTCCTGTAACTAACACGGGGGCATTTTGATCAATCATCTGTCGTTTATTTTAATTTGTATTTATCGAGTAAACATTGTAAAAGTGGCTGTGGGTCAAGGTTTTTTATCAGAATTTCGGTGGCTACACCATCAATAATGGCTTCAACTAATCGGGCTTCCGCTTCTGGATTGGTGTACTTCAATTGCGTAAATGCATCGGAGAGCGAAGTTCGAAAATCCATCACTCCTTCGGTTTCTATATTGCATCGTTGCCATTTCAGAGTGTAAAACAAACGCCAAAACGGATATTCATTCGGGGAGATACTAAATGGTAGTTGCAGCGCACTCAAAATGCGTTTTTTTGGATTCTCCTCTGAGGCTATTTCTCGGAAATACGCTTCTCCTTTGTTTAATCCTTCCTCGAGGATGGCTTGCAATAATCCTTCTTTGTTTTTGAAGTGACGAAAAATGAGCCCTTCCGAAACGCCTGCTCGTTTGGCAATTTTACTGGTGGAAGTTGCATCAACGCCTTCGGAAGAGAAGAGTTCTAATGCCGCATTGAAGATATTTTGTTGCTTTTCTGTCATTATTGAGTGAGTAATCACTTACAAATGTAGACAACAATTTGACTTCTTCAAGAAAAAGGTTGATTTATTTTTTTAATTGAATGATTTTCAGCTTGTCCATTACCCACATAGAAACGTAGGTCGGGTCGATTTCGAACCACTTTTGCGCAAAATTGGGGCGTGTTGCAGCATAGTGATGGTTGTTGTGCAATCCTTCACCGAGCATGAGCACTTCTACTGGAAATAGATTGGTGGATGTGTCGGTTGTCGCGTGATTTCGATAGCCAATTTTATGTGAAAACCAGTTGATGATTACTCCGTGAATGGGTCCCATGAAAAAATGGATGGGAAGCAGCAGCAAGAACCAGAGTGAGGGCGCAAAATACAGGTAGAAACACAAATAGAGTATTCCCCATACAATTCTTGAAGGCATGCCATGGGCAATAGTGTCGAAAGGTTCCCATTCGGGAAGGTTTTTTGTAAAGCGCTCTTCCACTTTGATTTCTCCTCGATAAATTCCCATGTACCAATACTTTGTTTTCATAAGCATTTTCCAGATACTCGGATCATTCTTGGGAGAATGGACGTCTTTTTCGGTGTCTGCATAGCTGTGGTGCATACGGTGGAGTCGGGCATAGGTAGAAGGACTCAAATAAGATGAACCTTGCGCAATCCAACTAAAGACAAAAAAGAAGCGCTCCCAAAATTTCGACATTGTGAACAATTGATGGGCTGCGTAGCGATGCTGAAAAAATGTTTGAACGAATAATGATGTAAAGTGATGAATAACAATAAACAGGACGATCGCAAGCATAGTTTCTGAGAGGTGTGATGGAATGGCTTCAAGTAAAGTTAAGGCAAATATTTATCAATTCACCACGAATCCATTGGAATAGAGCTGCGACCGTCTATCATGTTGTTCATTCTTATTTAAGATTTAGACCTATTCCTGTGGTAGAACTGTTAAATTTGTGTATAATCAGTAGTATATGGAACGAAGATCAAAATTCATTTTCCAGGTAATCATCGGTGTAATCATCATTGGAGCTGTCATTTTCCTTGCATTTCGCTTTTTAATGAGGGGATCGCCCTTTTTTAAAGTCATGGCGCTCGGTGCGATTGTTCTGACTATCTATCTGGTTGTAGATTTCTTAAAACGCAAAGCAAAATATAAATAAATATGAATGATTTTAACAACGGGCAGCGCCCGATAAATATTGATTTTAATCCAAAGAAAGTCACACGCTACGTAGCTATCGGAGTGTTTGTTGTGATCGCCATTGTGATGTTTTTCATGTCATGGAAGGATGTAGAGCCAGGAGAGGAAGGATTTGTTTACCGTCCGTATGGAGGTGGTGTAGATAAGTCTCAGTCGTACTCGGAAGGATCTTACTTCATCGCTCCATGGAATGAAATGATAACATACAGCGTCCTTCAACAGTCGAAAACGTACACGTCTACGGTCATGGATAAGAACGGAACGGATATTACGGTGGAAGTTGCAGTGAATTATTCGGTGATGAAAAATAAGGCGGCAAAATTACACTTAGATGTAGGTAAAAACTACATTAAAATTGTTGATGATAATTCACAAGGTGCAATTAAGGACGTGATCGGTAAATATACATACGAAGAAGTGTATTCTACGAAGCGAACTGTTTTAGAAGGAGAGATGGCAAGTAAACTAAAGAAGTCGTTGGCCGAAAACTACTTTAACCTTGAGTATGTGAAAATCAAAGATGTGAATTTACCGAAGGATATTGCCGCTGAAATTGTAGCAAAGGAAACGCAGAAGCAACGAAACTTGAAAGCAAAAGAGAAACAAAAAGAGGAAGAATACTTGGCGAATGCACGTATTGAAAAAGCACGCGGAGATTCATCTTTGATTATTTCTGCACGATTTAAAGCGGAAGCAATTCAGTTAGAGGCAACGCAAATTGCGAAAAGTCCTCAATACATCGAGTTGAAGAAATGGGAAAAATGGGACGGTATTGGTTCGCCTTACGGTGAAAGCAATGTCTTTGGTTCAGGTGTATCTATCCTGAAATCAAACTGAGATTTCTGAATGATTTTTCCTTAGAAGGAACTGAAACTGCTGCTTGGTAATTCGAGCAGCAGTTTTTTTGTAAATTGAAGTCTAATTTTTCACATGAAACCGCGCCATTTTTCAAAAGATCAAGGGGTAGAATTTTACGCTGAACTGCGAAGCAGGGCAGATGCCTATTTCAAAGAAAATGGAATGGCGCGGACAGGAAATGGAGTGATGAAGTTCAAAATCATTCTTTATCTGTGCTTGGTTGTAGCGTCGTACTCGGCACTTTTGATGAGTTCATCCATTGAGTATTTTGCATTGAATTATTTCTTTTTTGGTGTTTCGCTCTTGTTGGTGTTCTTTAACATTGCACATGATGCCGCCCACGGTGTGGCAGTGAAGAGCAAGCGTTTGAATCAATTCTTGTTTATACTAACATTTCAGTTTTTAGGACAAAATCCCTTTTTGTGGGGAAAGAACCATACGAATTCGCATCACATGTTTCCGAATGTGGAGGAAAGCGATGTTGATGTCCTAAATGTAGCAGGAATGCGCGTTACGGAAAGTGTCGCGCTCAAGTGGTACCATCGCTATCAATTCATTTACGTTCCGCTTTATTACATGTTCTATTCAATCAACTGGTTGTTTTTTCGAAATATTCTGTCGCTTTTCAATTATACAGCGCGTACCATTTCTACGAAGATGACAGTGAGCGAAACCATCTGGTTGATCTTTTTTAAAGTATGCTTTTTCAGTTACATGCTGGTGATTCCCATACTCGTATTGCCTTTCGGTTGGCTTCCCATTTTTCTTGTCTTTCTTGGTGTTCAAGTCCTTGTTTCACTGGTTGTTTTGTCGGTGTTGATTATCTCACACTTGTCAGATTATGTGGAGCATCCTGTACCCAATGAGGCGAATACTTTGCAGATGAGTTGGGCAAAAATGCAATTGACCACCTGCATCGATTATGGCGTAAATAACCGATTCTTTCAGTGGACCTTAGGAGGTTTTAATACACATGCCATCCACCATTTATTTCCGGATGTTTGTCATGTACATCATAAAGCGCTGCTGCCTATTGTACGTGAACTCTCGATAAAGTACAACATCCCTTATATCGAACTGTCATATTGGGGAGCTGTACGCTCGCACTTTCGGTTTTTGAAAGAGATGGGAACACCTTCACCAAATATTCCTGCGGCTTATTCGAACTAAAACTCAGAATAAACCTTAAATTCGGGCACTCAAAAACAATCGATATGGAACGTGAAATTCAGAAACGTAGTGGTGGAAACTGTGAGCTTTGTGGAGCTTCAGAAGAACTGAAAATTCATGTAGTCTCGCCGAAAAATGGTGATTCTATTGACGAGTGTGCTCATTTGTGTTCAACTTGTCTTTCGCAAATTTCTGGAGATGCAGATCTTGATCCGAATCATTGGAGATGCTTGAATGACAGTATGTGGAGCGAAGTGGATGCCGTAAAGGTACTCGCTTGGCGTTTGCTCAACGAAATGCGTTCAGAAGGGTGGCCGAATGATTTGCTCGAGATGATGTACTTGGATGAAGAAACGGAAGAGTGGGCAAAAGCAGGAATCCCGAGTGAGGATGCTGTGGTTCACCTCGACTCAAATGGGGTGCAATTGCAAGCTGGAGATTCTGTAGTACTCATCAAAGATTTGAAGGTAAAAGGAGGAAACTTCACGGCAAAACGTGGAACAGCTGTTCGAAATATTACCCTTGTTCATGACAATGCAGAGCATATCGAAGGAAAAGTGGAAGGTCAACGCATTGTGATCTTGACGCAGTACGTGAAGAAGTAGCCGCTTACATCGATGAGATCTGCTTTCGTATTCGTTTTTTTATCGGGATTGATTTTCTACAATTACCGATGTTTTACTTCAACGTTTGACGATCCGATTTTTCAAGCAACAATTGGAGTCGTTTCGATTTTAGCACTGGTGATTGGTTTGTTGACTTTGATTCGAATGAATTGGGTCTTTCGAACTGGATACGGACTTTCTGATCTCATCACGAATTGGTCGATGGGAATATTCTTCGGCTTAATCATTTCGGCGTTAATGGTATCAATCGTCTTTCTTCTTGGCGATTTTGGACGACTTGTGTATGCCGTGATAGAGAAGATCTCTAATGGATCAATGCTTTGGATCAATCGTTCGGAATGGGTAGGGTATGTTGCGCTATTCATGTCTATTTTACCTGTTTCCCTGTTTATTTATGGGATGGCTCGTGGAAAATATCATTTCAAGGTACGCGAAGTCCAATTGTCATTTTCAGATTTACCCAAAGCCTTCGATGGCTATCGAATTGTACAGTTTTCGGACCTACACAGTGGAAACTATGATCGTTTTTCGGCGATGGAGAAAGCAGCGAAATTGATTCAAGATCAGCAAGCAGATTTGATTTTGTTCACGGGAGATTGGATCAATGCGAAGTCGGAAGAGATTGTTCCGTACAAGGAATTGTTCGCTGAGATGTCGGCTCCCGACGGAAAGTTTTGCTGTCTGGGAAATCACGATTACGGAGCACACCAGGCGTGGCACAATCTGGAAAAATACAAGTACATCAATGAGGCCGTTCGTGAACACATTTCGGATATGCAATTTGAGTTGTTGGATAATCGCAACAAAGTGATTGCTCGAAATGGAGAAGCAATTCGCTTGATTGGTGTAGAAAATTGGGGGAATGATCCATTTCCACGAAAAGGTGATTTGGATGCTGCACTCGACGGAATTTCATCGAATGAATTCAAATTATTGCTCTCGCACGATCCTACGCATTGGGACAAAATTACGATTGATCATCCCGAACACATTCATTTAACGCTTGCAGGACATACGCACGGAGCACAATTCGGAATTGAAACGAAACGATTTCAGTGGTCGCCCGTGAAATACGTCTACAAACGATGGGGCGGTCTCTACGAAGAAAAAAATCAATATCTATACGTAAATCGCGGACTTGGTTTCATTGGCTACGCAGGAAGAATCGGTATGCGCCCTGAGATCACAGTAATTGAGTTGAAGGCGGAATAATCCTCGGATGTATTATCTTTCTTTTAACCGTATCTGAGCGGAGCCAAAGACACCGTTCAAGCCTCTAACTTCAACACCTTCGTTGTGCGCTCACGTGTTGATAAACACAATTCTCGGTTCTCTGCCAACGATTGACCGTAACTTGGAATCATTTCCTTGATCAAATCCTGCCATTCTTTCGTTTCCATGTCCGATGGGAAGCATTTGGTCAGTAAGTCGAGCATGATTTGTACGGATGTACTCGCACCGGGAGAAGCGCCTAAAAGTGCCGATAACGAACCGTCCTCGCTAGCAACGATTTCCGTTCCAAATTGTAAAACACCATTTCCATCCTCATCTCGCTTGATGATTTGAACTCGCTGCCCCGCTGTATGCAATTTCCAATCTTCCATTTTTGCCTGTGGAAAGTACTTCTGTAACATTTCAAAACGGTCTTCATCCGATTGAACCACTTGTTTTACCAAATATTTCGTCAACTGGAAATTTTTAAATCCAGCACTCAGCAAAGGCCAGATATTGTGCGATTCGATGGAAAGTGGAAGGTCGAAATACGATCCGTTTTTGAGGAATTTGGTTGAAAAACCAGCGTACGGTCCAAAAAGCAGGGTGCGTTTTCCATTGATAAAACGTGTATCTAAGTGAGGAACCGACATCGGGGGAGAGCCAACTTCAGCTTTTCCATATACTTTCGCTTCGTGCTGTTTGATTACTTCTTCGTTTGAGCAAGAGAGAAATTCTCCACTTACTGGGAATCCGCCGTAACCTTCTCCGATGGGAAGATCCGTTTTTTCTAACAAAGGAATGGCAGCTCCGCCAGCACCAATAAATACGAAGTCAGATTGAATTTTTTCCGTTGTATCGCGGTTGAGCTCTTTTACTTTGATTTCCCAACGATCATCGGGCATGCGCGAAATATCTTCTATTTCATGTCCCAAAAACAATTCAACATTGTCTTGATTTTGCAAATACTCAATCATTTTACGTGTCAGATCTCCAAAATTGACATCTGTTCCAATTGCCATACGCGTAGCGGCAATTTCTTGATCGGGATCGCGGCCTTCCATCATGAGTGGAATCCATTCTTTGATCTGCGCATGATCTTCCGAGTACAACATGTCCTCGAATAAACCGTATTGCGTCATTTGCTCATGTCGCAGGCGGAGAAAATCCACGTTTTCTTTTCCCCACACAAAACTCATGTGATCGATGTCATTGATAAACGGAACCGACGATTCAACATCTCCTTTTTCGACCAGGTACGCCCAAAATTGTTTCGATACTTCGAAGGATTGCGCAATTTTTAATGCTTTGGAAAGATCGACATTGCCGTCCTCCTTTTGTGGAGTATAGTTTAATTCACAAAAGGCAGAATGTCCCGTTCCTGCGTTGTTCCACGCATTCGAGCTTTCCGCGGCTACTTCATCCAAACGTTCGTAAATGGAAATTCGAGCGAAAGGCATGAGTTTTTGAAGGAAAATTCCAAGTGTAGCACTCATAATTCCCGCTCCAATTAAGGTGATATTAAATTCTTTGGGTGTATCGTTGGTTGAATCTGACATGGTGTTTTCGTTTTCTGAAGACCAATATAATGATCCTCAACGATTATAAGTTGATAAGGAAAAGAATAATGATCGCTAAAATCAGTAAGGTTAAGAAGGCGACAAGTGAAATTACCAATACGCCCACAAAGCGAAGGAAGGTGTACTTTTTATCAAAAACCTTTTTCAAGGAAATGACTGTGTAGACGAATGAGAAGACCAGAAAACCGAGTTGAACGACCATAGTGATCATTTCGTTGGTGTCGCCTGAAAATAAGGTATTTATAACTCCAAAAAGGAGTAGTTGAATGATTCCAATGATGAAAAAGAAGGAAAACAGATGGAGCGTAAAAACAAAAAAGTTTACGTAGTAATCACGCTTTTCGGATCGGAATAGAAGTCGGATAATGACGGCAAATAATGGTGTGTAAAGAAAGAGCAGGATGTTGAAGTTCTTTTGAAATGCTTCCGTAACTGCTTGGGCTGCTCGTTCTGATTCATTCACGGAAAGCTCCAAGGTAGATGATTCATTTCCCGTGAGGTACGATAATCCAAAGTAGAGAAAGGATAAGAAAAGAAAAACGCGAACGGGTGGAATAAACCGTTGTCTTTTTCCATTGAGGTATTCTACGGTGATTCGACCTGGATCTGTAACTAATGGGACGATTGAACGAAACAAACGACTGTCAAAAGTGAGGTAATCACTAAGGAAATCATTGAAAAGTAATCGAATGGAAGCTTGTTTGGAGTGATTTTCTTGTCCGCATTGTGGACAGTAATTTTCAGAATTCAATAAGGCTGTTTGACAATTGTAACAAATGGTGGCTTTTCGCCGCTTTATTGAATGGCTTTTCATCAATAGTTACTTTGATCAATTAGTCGTCTGGAAGGTTTTCATTCGCTCCGGTCACGCCAATATGAAACAAGGCATCTCCCTTGTACACAATCGGAGCATTATTCACACAGAAAACGTGACCATCGTACGCGGCACGTACTTTTTTATTGAAATCGCCGTACGGATCGGTTATAAATCCAAGTACGTCTTTTTTGTTCACTTTTGAGCCATTTTCTACCGTTGGGTGAAACATTCCTGAAAAACGCGCGCGCACCCATTTGGATTGAGAGATCACGACAGGTTCGGTGGATACTTCAGGACAGTCAGGCGTCATTCCTAGATGATGGAGTACACGAATGGTTCCATTCACACCGTGTTGGATAACATCTTCTTCAAATACACTCGATTTTCCACCTTCAAACAAAAGAACCGTTTTTTTGTTCTTGTTCATCATCTCACGAAGCGACTTGGAAATCAACTTAGAGTGAATAATAAAGGGGGGATTGAAGATGGTAGCCAGTTTCAGCGCTTCTTCATCAGATGGAGCACAACGAATCTGCGGTGCATTTACGCGGTCGGCTCCTCCCGTATGAAAATCGATCATGAGATCTACATGCGGAGCGATTTCTGTGGTGAATTTGTACGCTAATTGACTGGCGAGTGATCCGTTTTTGGTACCAGGAAAGACGCGATTCAAATCTCTTCCATCTGGAAAATTCCGTGACACATTCAAGTATCCGAATACATTCAGAACAGGAATGCAAATAATAGTTCCTCGCTTGGGTTTGTGGTAACCATTACTGATCAATCGGCGGATAATGTCGATACCGTTGAGTTCATCTCCATGTACCGCTCCATTCAGAAGTACTACCGGGCCATCTTTCTTTGCTCGATGTACAATGACGGGAACCAACATGGAGTTGCGAAGGTGTGATTTCGCAAGGTTGATGGATAATTGATACGATTTTCCTTTTTCTATCTCAGTGTCCAGAATTCTCATGAAAATCGATATTAGTTTTATACGTTACGCTCAATGTACTTGATGATATCCTTAGCAATATCACGACCAGTAGCGTTTTCAATTCCTTCTAAACCTGGAGAAGAATTCACTTCGAGTACCAATGGTCCTTTTTCGGATTGAAGCATGTCTACTCCAGCAACACCAAGTCCCATGGCTTTCGCTGCTTTCAACGCTGTTCTTTCTTCTTCATCAGTAAGCTCAATAATGGATGCCGAGCCTCCACGGTGTAGGTTCGAACGGAATTCGCCTTCTTTTCCTTGTCGTTTCATGGCACCAACAATTTGTCCGTCCACAACAAAAGCACGAATGTCTGCACCACCAGCTTCTTTGATAAATTCTTGAGCAATTACACGTGCACCCAATCCGTTGAATGCTTCTAATACAGAATTAGCGGCATTTTTCGTCTCAGCCAACACAACACCCAAACCTTGTGTTCCTTCCAATAATTTGATAATCATTGGGGCACCACCAACAGCTTCTACAACGTGCTGTGTATCTTTTGTGTAATTCGTGAAAACTGTTTTGGGAAGGCCAACACCTGCTCGTGCCAACACTTGTAAACTTCTGAGTTTGTCTCTTGATCGAACAAGTGCTTGCGATTCTACAACAGAGAAAACTTTACGCATTTCGAATTGTCGCACTACGGCTGTTCCATAAAATGTAATGGAAGCTCCCACACGAGGAATGATTGCGTCTACGTCATCCAAATATTTTCCTTTGTAATAAATACGTGGATTTTTCTTTTCAATTTCGATTTGACATTGCAATGGATCAACAATAATCACTTCGTGACCACGCTTTTTCGCAGCTTCGATAAGTCGTTGAGTTGAATAGAGTTTGACGTTTCGTGAGAGAATTGCAATTTGTAGGTTTTCAGCCATTTAATTCGTTTTTTTTCTGTGTGTATGAAAGTCGCGTTTTTGAAGGATCAACAAGGTATTGATTTCCAAGGAATTTTCGCCCCAAAAGTACAGGGAATCTGAGTCCTTTTCGCTCTGCAAGGGTGAACTCAACGCTTTTATCCTTTCCGAATAGACGGATTGTTGTGCGTATCGAAAAACGTTTTTTCGGATTTCCCCCTGAGTTTTTAACGATTCGAGTGGAATACTCCGTTGTTTCAAATGTCCGTTTCTCAACAGGAATAAAATGATCTTCCTCGAGAATTGTATAACGAAGAATAGACGCTCCATCCGAAGAAGTGATTTCTTCGATAGACGAACAACGTAGGGAAGAGGTGTACGCTCCCGTGTCCGTTTTTACTGGAATGTTTTCAATATTGAAATCCAGAAAATCGGCATAATCCCAACGACCTATGATAGTTTTTGTTGACTCCATTCAAACAATTGCAATAGCGAATATCTTGTAGATTCTATGGACGAAAGTAGAATAAAAATTATTTCTGAGAAGAACAATTGATAGTTTAAAACTGTTTTCGATAATTGAAGAAAGCTTCGTTTTTGTAACATATTGATTTTTAGAGTTTTTATGACTTGTTACCTTATCGTTAAGTTTTAGGATTTGAACGCAAAACTGACAAAACAAGCGTCATCTACCTGTTCAAGAGTGCTTCTCAAGGATTGAAATGCTTCAACCAAGAACGATTTCTATTGGCATCACTTTCTAAGATTTTGCGCTGATAGAGTATAGGGAACTTTCAGATCAAGACTAGAATAGACAGCTAATCAATGAGATGTGAAAAAGTAGGCGTGTCATTTACTTAACGAAAATAGAGGAAATTCTCTTTTCCAAATCTCGAAATTCAAGAAATTCGTATTCTCCTTCAACCATCTTATAGTTCGCAGAGAGATCATCCAAGGTACTTTCAACTTGATACCAATCGTCATTGGATGGGACGAATAAATATTCTTTTGAGTCCATAAGGCTGATTGTCCCGACAGCATTCGGATGAATACGCAGAAAATCGCTAACCGTCATACCCGGATGAACTCCTTGATACGCTTGATTTGAGTCAAAAAGAATGAAGCCTCCTACTTGGTCTCGCTCCCAATCTTTCCAGAAGTAGAAAAGCAGTGAATCGTTTCTGTAGACGGAGATCCCATCTTCACCACTACTACACAATCCAAACTGATTCGGACTTTCCGATTGAAATTTTGAATCGGGATATAACTTTTTCACATCATTTATTGGCATTCCAACGCGAATGTTAAACTCCGAAACAGTTTGATAATCGGTTCCCGAACACGCGGAGAAGATTAGCAGAAAAGTGATCGCGCATAAAAGCGAAAATGTAAATCGTTTTGAAGAAAGATTGATCATCTTATTCAGCTGTCTCAAGCTTCAGCTTGTTCACAACAGGATTCCCGTATGTCATTAGGAAATACGGTTTCAATTCATCTTCAACTTCGTTGTATTTCTCATTGAAGATGTCTCGTTTGTTTTCAATTTCCTGCATGTCAACATCGAGATCACTAAGTTTTGGACCAATGGAAGAGTCGTTGGCTTGCATTTTCTCGTAAGCCAAATAGTTAGACGGATGCAAATGGTAATTGCACACAATTTGAGCATCAATTTGCTGCGCGATAGTCACAGGATCATCATCATCGGCTTTAATTTCCCGACCAAATTGTAGAACAATGTTTCCTTTCTCGCCATTCAGTCCCGCTGAAATACTCAAGAAATCGCTGTTTTCATCTTTCTCAAAGAATCCATTTTTTTCGATTTCATACAACTCACGAGCTTTCATCACAGCACATGGATCGTACTCATAGGAAATGGAAACAGGAATAATGCCCAAACGATTAATGGAATCCTTCATCGTCATTGCAGGGCTCGCATCACGATTTGAAAGGTGAAACATTTTGAGCAAAGCAGGATCGGTTTTGTCAATTCCATTTTTGGCTCTTCCTTCTCGCTGAGCAATCCAGACGTTACTACCATTGTCAATGGCGTGGTAAATGTATTCCGATAATTGTTTTGATGCCAATAGCTTTTCACGACCTTGTACGGAGCGTTTTACGATAAAACTCTTGTTCAAACGCATCAAATCAGAGATATAATCCTTCTTCAAGAGATTGTCACCAATCGCAATCTGAACGGTTCCATGTACCGAATTACGAAGTAAATAGCCAATTAGAGCCGGGTCCATGACAATATCACGGTGATTACTGATGAAGAGGTGAGGAGTGTCCTGTGCAAAATCATGCAATCCTTCCACTTTCAAACTCGTGGCAGTAGAGGACAAAATCTTTTCTACATATTCCCCAACGGCTTTCTGCAACTGATCAATCGTGTTGATGTTCGAAAGTTTCTTCTTCAACTTCTGCTTAACCAGCTTTTTCGAAATATTCGGAAGTGCCTTGTTTAGATTGGGGCGACGAAAGCGCGCGATTCCAGTTAGGAATTCGTCATTATGAACCAACCTGCCGAGTACACTTGGAACTTCAGCGTCGTTGTATGGTCGTATGTCATCGAATTTATTCAACATGTCGTCTATTTACAAAACTACTCGTTTTTTTTAAACGGCATAGATAGTGATTTTTGTTCAGAAACTTTTTTTGAAAAAATAACAGGGAAAAGAGAGCGGAATGATTCTTTTATCGTAATATTGCGATATAGCTATGGGATTAACACGAACAGATTTATTTACAGAGGAGCAAAACGAGTTTGCGAAGATGGGGAAGATTTTTTCTCACCCAGCGCGTGTCGCGATTTTGGAATACTTGCTCAAGGCGAATGCCTGTATCAATTCTGATTTGGTACAAGAACTGGGGTTAGCGCAGGCAACAATTAGTCAACACTTGAAAGAATTGAAGTCGATGGGCATTATTCAAGGCACTATTGAAGGTGCTTCAATGAGTTACTGTATTAATCCAGAAACATGGCAAACATTTAAGGAAACATTCAACTCGTTCTTCGATCAACATGCGTGTTGCTCGGGTGATTCGTGTTGCTAAACCTCGAAAGAAAAAAATTTGGAATGAATCATCGTAATATTGCAATATAGATATACGATTCTCCAGCTACTGAAATAACGGAATACTCAAATATTAAAAAACAACAACATGAAACTCAACGATTTTAAAAACAAGTTAAACGAACTAGAACAAATCAGCTTTGAATTGCCAAATGGAACAAAGGTTCCTGCTCATTTTCACGTTACGGAAGTGGGGAATGTAACAAAGCACTTTATTGATTGCGGAGGAACGATTCGCGTAGAGCACAGGGTAAATTTTCAATTGTGGGAGGCGAATGATTACGATCATCGTTTACATCCGGAGAAATTACTCTCAATTATTGAGTTATCGGAGGATAAATTAGGATTGAAGGATGAGGAAATTGAAGTAGAATACCAGGGAGATACAATTGGAAAATACGGAATTGAACTGAACGGAGATACATTTATGCTCACTTCACTTACAACAGATTGCTTAGCGAAAGATAAATGCGGAATTCCTACGGAGAAATTGAAAAAGCCACTTATTTCTTTAACTCCTAACTCATCGACTTGCGAGCCAGGATCGGGTTGCTGCTAATTGTTTAACTATGTTCAAAGAAATTCAGCAGGTAATTGACAAGATGGATTTCAATTCCATTTCTGTGGCTCGAAAGCAAGAACTTGATAGGTTAATTGATTTCATCCAGTTGAGGGCCGCGCAGAATGCACCGATTCGTTTAAACTTTATTTGCACGCACAATTCGAGAAGAAGTCAGTTTTCGCAAGTTTGGGCACAAGTTGCTTCGGAATATTATGATGTTCCTGTTCAATCGTACAGCGGCGGAGTAGAAGTAACAGCTTTTAATGAGCGCGCAGTGGCTTCGTTGAAACGATTTGGATTTGAAATCGACAAAAGTGGAACGGATAATCCGAGGTATACTGTTCGTTGGAGTGAGGAAGCACAGCCGCTCGTGATGTTTTCCAAACTCTACGATGATGTGGTCAATCCGTCGGAACATTTTGCAGCCATTATGACGTGTGCTCACGCTGATGAAAATTGTCCAGTTGTAACAGGCTGCGAAGAACGTATTCCTATTCGTTACAACGATCCGAAGACATATGATGACACACCGCAGGAATCGGAGATGTACGACTCTCGATCGTTTGAGATCGCAACCGAGCTGTTTTATGTTTTTTCTAATGTGTCCAAGTCATGAGTGAGGACGCAAAAATTGGTTTTTTCGAAAAATACCTGACTGTTTGGGTACTCATTTGCATCGTTACAGGAATTGGAGTAGGGTATCTAGCCGGAGACACGATTACAGTCTTAAGTGATTGGAACATGGAAACGGTGAACGTACCTGTAGCCATTTTGGTGTGGTTGATGATTTATCCGATGATGGTTCAAATCGATTTTTCATCGTTGAAATATGTCTCGCGAAATTGGAAGGGATTGGGGTTAACGGTAGTAGTAAACTGGTTGATCAAACCGTTCACAATGGCCTTATTCGCGTACATCTTCTTCTATTACATCTATGGCGCATGGGTTTCACCAGAGGATGCAGAGCAGTATTTAGCAGGAGCAATTTTACTTGGGGCAGCACCGTGTACGGCAATGGTATTTGTATGGTCGTACCTAACAAAAGGAGATGCCAACTATACCTTGGTTCAGGTTTCTTTAAACGATTTGATCCTATTGGTGGCATTTGTACCGATTGTGGGAGTACTTTTTTCCTGGTTTGATATCCGTTTTTTAAGTGGAAGCGGCGAAGTAATTGGAATTCCGTACAAAACCTTGATTACCTCGGTAATCGTGTTTGTGGTGATTCCCTTACTCGCAGGATATCTTACGAATCGTCTTCTCATCAAAAGTAAAGGCAAAGAGTGGTTTGAAAATCAATTTTTAAAACGATTGAAACCGATTTCGATTGCGGCTTTACTGCTCACGCTCGTTCTCATTTTTGCGTTTCAGGGACAAAAAATAGTGGATAATCCAATAGCGATTTTATTGATTGCTGTTCCCTTAACTCTACAAACCTACTTTATTTTCTTCATTAGCTGGTTTGCAGGACGATTTTTGAAGTTAAAGCATAATGTTTGTGCTCCTTCGGCGATGATTGGCGCCAGTAACTTTTTTGAGTTAGCGGTAGCCGTAGCCATATCGATATTTGGATTGAACTCTGGAGCATCATTAGCAACCGTAGTTGGAGTGCTGATTGAGGTACCCGTAATGCTTTCATTGGTTGCTCTGGCAAATCGTTGGAGGTATTAATGCACACAAGCGAATGTGAAAAAGGGCAACACGTTAATGGAATAGTTGCCCTTTTATACAAGAGAAATATGGATGCAATGAACACAATACTTGTGAAGAACATGGTTTGTTCTAGATGTGTCATGGTGGTGAATCAGTTGCTACAAGAAATTGGAGTGAAAGACTTTCAAGTCGACTTGGGGCGCGTAGTATTCGACTCTCCATTGACAGCCGATCAAAGAATTACGTTTCAACATAAATTGGAGGAGGTAGGTTTTGAAATCTTGACTTCGGAGGAAGATCAAACCATTGAACGAATCAAAGCATTGCTAAGAAAGCAAGTCGAGAACGTTAATAGACCCAATGATGTAGGGTTGAAAGAGCTCATCTCAAGAGAATTCCCCAAAAACTACAAGCAGTTAAGTACACTGTTTTCGGAATCCGAAGGAAAAACGATGGAGCGCTATTTCATCGAACTGAAAATTGAGAAGGTAAAGGAGTACATCAAGTACGAAAAACTATCCATCTCTGAAATCTCCTATGAGTTGGGGTATAGCTCTCCGCAGCATTTATCGAAACAATTCAAACAAATAACAGGAATGACGACTTCTGCATTTCGCAAGACTGGAGATCGAAAAAAATTAGATAATTTATAGCGAAAATAGTGCACAAGTTTCGATAAAAAACTTTAGACCTTCGCAATAAAAAGACAATGCAACATACATATAGAATATCAGGAATGACTTGCAATGGCTGTAGAAGCCATGTTGAGGAAACACTCGCAGGTCATGAAGCGATCGACAAAGTAAATGTTGACCTGGAAGAAGGAAAAGCGACAATTAACTTTTCGCATCATGTCGATTTAGATGAATTGAAATCTCTCTTCGAAGGATCGAATTATATGATTCACTCATTAGATGAAGATGTAAAGGAAAAAGCAAAACCAAAGGCGGCGAAAGGAACAAAATTTTATTGTCCGATGCATTGCGAGGGAGATAAAACGTACGACGAACCAGGAGATTGTCCTGTTTGTGGAATGGACCTTGTTCCTGAGGCTACTGTCAGTTCTTCATCCGAGGGAAAGTTTACCTGCCCAATGCATCCTGAGGTTGTGAAAGATGAAATGGGGGCTTGTCCCAAATGTGGAATGGATCTCGTTCCTGTGGAAGCGAATGAAAGTGCCGAGGAAAAGCAATACAAAGCACTATTGAAGAAATTCTGGGTCGCCGTAGGATTTACATTGCCGATTTTCATCATCGCGATGTCTGATATGATTCCCAACAATCCACTTCGGAAACTGATGGATATGAAGTATTGGAATTGGGTGCAAATGGTCTTGTCACTTCCCGTTGTGTTTTATGCCACGTGGATGTTCTTCAAACGTGCGTATAGCTCAATCGTAAGAAGAAGCCTCAACATGTTTACTTTGATCGGAATTGGTTCGGGAGCGGCTTGGATATTTAGTTTTGGCGCAATTCTTTTTCCTTCAATCTTTCCAGAAGATTTTAAAACAGACGCAGGAACTGTTCATGTATATTTCGAAGCATCAACGGTTATTTTGACCTTGGTCTTATTGGGGCAACTACTGGAGGCGAAAGCACACAGTAAAACGAACAATGCGGTTAAAGAATTACTGAAGCTAGCGCCGAATAAAGCTACACGAATTGTTGATGGTGAGGAAGAAGAGATTTCAATTGATGAAATTGAAGTAGGGGATAAACTTCGTGTGAAGCCAGGTGATAAAATTCCTGTTGATGGAAAAATCGTTCAGGGAGAAAGTTCTGTCGATGAATCCATGATTACGGGAGAGCCTATTCCTGTAGATAAAGCAGAAGGAGATGAGGTAACTTCGGGAACCATCAACGGGAATCAGTCATTTGTGATGACCGCAGAGAAAATTGGTTCCGACACCTTGCTTTCGCAGATCATTCATATGGTAAACGATGCCAGTAGAAGCAGGGCGCCCATTCAGAAATTGGCGGATAAAATTTCGAGCTATTTTGTTCCTACGGTTATTGGCGTATCGATCGTTACGTTCATTCTTTGGTACATTTTTGGACCTGCTCCTGAACTCGTTTTTGCTTTCGTGAATGCCATTGCAGTGTTGATTATTGCGTGTCCATGTGCACTTGGATTGGCTACTCCAATGTCTGTTATGGTGGGAGTTGGAAAAGGGGCGCAGGAAGGTGTACTGATTAAAAATGCCGAGGCACTTGAGAAAATGAATAAGGTCGATGTGCTCATTATTGATAAAACGGGAACAGTTACGGAAGGTAAACCATCTGTGGAAAGAATTCATTCATTTACGGATGAAACAGAAGACCAATTGGCGCAGTTAGTAGCGTCCGCGAACAACCAAAGTGAACATCCCTTAGCGGATGCAACGGTGGAGTTTGCCAAAAGCAAAAAGCTGGAATTGTTCAAGGTAGAAGACTTCAGTTCGATTACAGGGAAAGGCGTTGAAGCGAAGGTGGATGGAAAAAACGTATGTGTTGGAAACGAAAAGTTGATGGAGTCGAAAGGAATTAAACTTTCCGATGAGGTAAAATCGAAGTCTAATGAGGTGAAATCAAAAGGGAAGACGGTGCCGTACATTGCCGTTGGAGGTGAAGTTGTCGGGTTTGTGGTGATTTCAGATGCCATCAAACAATCCAGTAAAAAAGCGATTCATGAACTTCAGCAAAAGGGAATTGAAGTGATCATGATGACGGGGGATAATGAACACACCGCAAAAGCGGTTGCAGAAGAACTCGAATTGGACAATTTTGTGGCAGATTGTTTGCCCGAAGACAAATTAAACAAGGTGAAAGCCTTGCAAGAAAAGGGAAGGTTTGTGGCAATGGCGGGTGATGGAATCAATGATGCACCAGCGCTAGCGCTAGCCAATGTGGGAATTTCAATGGGAACCGGAACCGATGTGGCCATTGAAAGCTCTGAAATTACGTTAGTAAAAGGCGACCTCCACGGAATTGTAAAAGCCAGAAACTTGAGTCATAAAGTGATGCGCAATATCAAACAAAACCTCCTGTTTGCCCTTGGGTACAATACTTTGGGGATTCCCATCGCTGCTGGACTGCTTTATCCGATATTCGGAACATTGCTGTCTCCCATGATTGCCGCTTTGGCCATGAGCTTTAGCTCGGTGTCGGTGATTGGAAATGCCTTGCGCCTGAGAGCACAGAGTATTGATGACTAAAATTCACAACAAAGAATTGAAGATAAAAAAGGTGCTTGCTTTCTCTCAGTGGATGTCTATTTGAGTCGAAAACTGATAGTTTAAGCAATTACTGTTTTCTCTTTTGCCTCGATCGGATGACAACAACAGAAATAATAAATACTGGAATGATAACCAAAAATGCCAATACGGCTACTGACGCGTTGAGTGCTGATGATGCTAAAAACATAACGTATTATTTTACTTGTTATACGTGATGAATTTACCAAAGAATTCCACCTCAAATACTGATTTAGAAACAGGGTTAAAAGTGATTCTCCTCACAAAAAAATATGACGTGGAACAGCTGTTTAGCTTTAATGACTCATTAATCCAGCTTTTTCCGCATTTTGGTGGAGAATTAACTCTCTATGGTTAAGTCCCCATTCAACCATCTTGTCCAAAACATCCATGATTTTTTTGCCTGAGCCCGACAAACCGTATTCGATTAGAACAGGCGTGGTATTGTGAACTGTGCGAACAACCACACCATTCAATTCTAGTTCTCTTAACTCCTTACTGAGCATTCTTGGTGAGATCTTTGGAATCTGCTTCTGTATTTCCGAAAACCGTTGCCTTTCCTTCAGCATTGTCGCGATAATGGGCAATTTCCATTTACCACTGATAACGTTGAGTGTATCATTTACGGCCAAAATATAGCTGACATTACATTTTTTAACCTCTGGATATGTTGTAATTATTTCTGACATTCTAAAAAATAAATGAATTACTATACAATAGTATACTAGTATTAAATAAGTAATTACTTACTAAAGTATATCGTATTATTTAGATTTGCAAGAAAAATAAATCAAATGGATACAACTTTAATAACAGGAGCAACGGGTAGTCTCGGAGGTTCTGTGGCAAGAATGCTTAACGAGAAAAAGGAAAATTCGAATATCGCTGTTTTGGTTAGAGATGTCAATGCAGACAAAGCGAAAGAACTAGAAGCACTTGGCTTTGAATTGAGACAAGGGGATTATGACGATAGAGCGTCCTTGGTAAGTGCATTTCAGAATGTTTCGCAATTGTATTTTGTCTCTGGTAGTGACATTGCAAACAGAACGAAGCAACATGAGAATGTGGTGAGTGCGGCAAAGGAAGCAAATGTTGGTCATGTCTTTTACACGGGAGTAAGTATGAATGATATTGACACCAATTCTTCCTTATACTTTTCATTGAAAGTCCATGAATTAACGGAGAAGTGGATTAAAGAATCAGGATTAAAATACACGTTCTTACGTCACAACTTGTACGCAGAAGTGATTCCAATGTTTTTGGGAAGCAAAGAGCAGATCGTACAAAGCAAGATGGTTTACCTTCCAACTGAAAATGGAAGAACAGCTTTCGTTCCACGCGTGGATTTAGCAGAGGCGGGCGCAAATATTCTAGCTAATCCTACTGCATTTGTAAACAAATCTGTAGAGCTAAACGGAGCGGAGAAGGTAACATTTGAAGAAGTAGCCAACTATCTATCGGATATTACAGGAGAGTCAATTGCATATGTTTCACCTGAAATCGCTGAATTTGAAAAAGTAATGACTGAAAACAAAGTTCCCGCTGAATACATCGGTATGATGTCAGCCTTTGGTGAAGGTATTGCGAATCAAGTTTTTGATACTCCAAGTTCTCAACTTGAGGATATTTTAGGCCGAAAAAATCAATCCGTTAAAGACTTTTTAGCAGAAGTTTACGGTTAAACGATAACCAGACAAAAGCAGTTTACTTCGAACCTTCCTTTTAAAATTAAACCATATAAAAGCCTTGAATTGTTAATGATTCAAGGCTTTTGCATTTCATTAAACTTAGATATTCTATTCGATTTTTGGGCGTACGACGCTCCGAAATAATTATTTATTTCAGCGTAAACTGCTCGTCCCAAATGTTTTAGAAGTATTAAAATCAAGGCATAAAAAAAGAGTCAACTCTTTTGAATTGACTCTTTGGGGTGGAAGATGGGGCTCGAACCCACGA
>JABXHO010000062.1 GCA_013373595.1 Flavobacteriales bacterium
AGTTTCAATCGAAGGTAATCTCGTAAGGTTCTAAACAGAAAATTCTTTTCTTGTGCTGCGTAATCCTAGGGTTTCAATCGAAGGTAATCTCGTAAGGTTCTAAACCCATAACTTTGAACTTTTCCCTTTTTACGGGCGTTTTAGCGCATTTTTCAAAAAGCAATATGCCCATATTATGCATTTGGTCAAAAATTAGCAGCTTTAGGAATCCAAGCTTTTTTATCTGTTTCATTTAAAAATTAGCAGCGATTTCAAACAATCAAAGAACGTTTCTTCCCTGAAAGATAATCAAAATCTGGTTGAAAGTTGCCTATAATCTTCATTGCATAGAAACTCTCGGTTGAAATTCTCAAGTAGAAAATTTTATTATTCGGAGTTTCTTTCATCAAGGATGCAAGTTTTGACCAAACATTATTTTCTTCAGGACTGAAGTGTCCAATGAATACAGAAAGCTGGATGCGTTCAAAACCTTCCCGTATTAACAGTTTCGCCACTCTGGTACGAAGGGACGTTTCTGTAATATCATAAATGATTAGATACATGGCGAGTACATTCGTGAATTTGCTTCTTTAAGTCTTCGACCTGCGCATACATATGTCTTCTGATACTTCTTACTTTTCCAGCAAAGGAAATACGCCTATGCATATACTGATTGAAATGTTCAATGATCATTCTCTTCCCTTCTCTACTGAGCCAAAAACCATCTTTTACCGTTTTGAAATGATGGTCTTGTAAGCTTTCTTTGAGGCACAAATCGATCAATAAACGATCTATCAATGGGCGAAATACCTCAATACAGTCGAATACCAAATTCTCTTTATGCGTTGTTGAGTGAAGTCCACCTACAAATGTGTCGAGTCCCGCAGCATGTATGGATCTGGTTATCTCACCGTATGTCATACCATAAAGGTAATTGAGACTCGCGTTGAAGTAATCCTTACCCGGTCGACGACTTCGCCTTTCAAAACAATAAACCTCTGGTAGAATACAATTCACTGCACGAAAGTACAGTCGGGCGATTCCACCTTCAATTCCCATGAGAGAGGAAGAAGAAATTGGTTGATGATTGTTGATGCTCTTAAGCGCTTCTTTTTTCATTTCGATAGACTCAAAAAGCTCCTTCCATTTGCTTTTCAATTTAGTCAACCTTGGCTCATGTAGCTCCAAGGTTTGTAATTGTAACTCTGTTTTCAGTACTAACTGTTGAAGTACCCAATTTCGACCTTTTTCTGAGTGCATGAATTTCATCTGCGCATGACGTAAACGACTTTGCTGCAAATAAGATGGACCACTAAGTTGCGCGAGTAAATTACCCATTTGATCGAAGTACACAATCGGAATCTCACTTTTCGCCGCGAGTTTAATGGCTGCAGAATTAATCAACACATTTGTCAAAATTGCTATGGATGAGACACGCCGAGGACTTATCAAACGTTTTGTGGACTCATTGCTTATTAGAAATGTGCCATTTTTGACGCTCAGCTTTGTATGAATGGTATCGATATAGAGTTGCATGATCAGACGTAATTATTAAAGCTTGTCCAGCGAGCCACGAACCGTTCATCTGGTTCAAGGGCTTCATGAAACTGATCGAGATACCGAACGTACTCTTCACTGAATGTACCTTTGATCTGTTTAACAAAGTTGATTTTTCCCATCACTTCCTGCTTGAATCGTTTCAAGAAAGATAGACCGCTCGTCATTCCAGTAATTTGGTGTACCTCCACTACTTTTTTCAAACGCACCAAATCCTCATCTAAGGCGCAGTAAAAAGATGGGGCAATTTCAACAGAATTACCGACTACTAAACCTGTGACAGTCTTCGGATCTTCAGGGCCATACAGTTTGTGCTTACCACTATTCAGTGGAAGATTAAAACCATCAAGAATTCCCGAGATAGATTCAATGTGCCGACTATTCAGGTTTTTGGTGGAAGAAAAGGTGAGATCATCCACAAATCGCGTGTACGTAATGGACTGATTTTCGGACCATTTTTGGAGTTCAGTATCCGGCTCAATGGTGTAAAAGTTGGATAGTACTGGCGAAGTTGGAGCACCCATTGGCAATCTCCCTTTATATGTACACAATTTGGCTAGTGTCTTCGAAATGTACCGATCAAATCGAAAAGGATCGTTCTCAAAAATGAATTGAACCCTTTCCGTACTGATTTGATGGAAGAAATCATCCACATCGACATTAATCAAATAGGAGCAATTCAGATGTTTTTGCGCGTTTGAAAGAATATTTCGCGGATTCTTTTCAGAAATTGCCCCGATTGTGAACCCATAACATGAAGGGGTTCTGACCACGAAATAGGCACATTGGAGGTAGTGATTCAGTTTACGCTGTAGCCGTTTTAGTTCATCTTCGGGTGCTTCAATGTAGCGCAGTTCACCGTTTGACTTTGGCATTGTGAAGTGAAAATAACCTGGATCGAAAGCGTGTAAGGAAATCGAGTTGAGTTCTGCTCCTATAAGTTGCTCGACATCTTTTAGTGTAGTGCACGAGAAAAGCATTTTTGCTTTTTTATAGATCTGCTTTCGAGTCAATTTTTGATTCAACTTCATTTTTCTAATCTAGGAAAGGAATCTGGTTGTGTCAACTGTGATTTTTCACAGGTTTGAATTTAAATGAAGAGGCTCTTTACTAGTTGTAGGAGTAATCGTAAGCCACTAAACTCTTATTTTTTATTCTAATCCTGTGCGAATTTGGTTTCAATCGAAGGTAATCTCGTAAGGTTCCAAACCCGTTTTCGTCGGCGTAAATGGAAGCGCCATGAGGTTTCAATCGAAGGTACCCTTCGGCAGGCTCAGGGCGAGTTCTCGTAAGGTTTCAAACTCTCAAGCATCAAAGGCTGCAAGGATGGTGATTTCGTTTCAATCGAAGGATAATCGTAGTGCTTTCAAACTCTACAAGCGAAGCTGAAACAAAGTGCTCGCGAAGTTTCAATCGAAGAACCCTTCGACAAGCTCAGGGTAAATAATCGTAGTGCTTTCAAACAAAATCATCATGCAATATGAGAATGATTTACGAAAAGTTTCAATCGAAGGATCCCTTCGGCAGGCTCAGGGTAAAAATCATAGTACTTCCAAACGAAATCTTGATTCTGAGGAAAAGAGAAATCTCTTTGTTTCAATCGAAGGATAATCGTAGTGCTTTCAAACTGTTTATTCACTTGTTTAGGACTGCTACAGGAAAGTTTCAATCGAAGAATCCCTTCGACATGCTCAGGGTATATAATCGTAGTGCTTCCAAACTATCGTTGGGATTATCGAACTTATTAAATATGGGTTTCAATCGAAGGATAATCGTAGTACTTCCAAACCCATAACTTTCATCTTTCCCCATTTTACAGGCCTTTCAGCGCATTTTTCAACACGCAATATGCCCATATTATGCATTTGGTCAAAAATTAGCAGTTTTAGGAATTCAAGCATTTTTGTTCAGCTTTGAGGAGTGCTCGTTCCCATTTAATCAAAATTTCAAGATGTCAAAGAACGATAGTGCACATTAGCCAATCCGTCTAAAGACTCCATTTCCAAATGCAGCATTTTGTCCCAAAGAAAAAAGGTGTGGAAGCTGGTGCGGAATGCTGATCTGAATTCGGAAGGCGTACTTTTTTATTTCACGGTCTTTGATGAGTAAAGCGGGTCTGGTGCGTGTTTGAGGTGTGAGTTGCAAAATTCTCACGCTCTTTTTGATGTCTTCGGTACTTACTTCGCCATTCGAGAAAACGGAACGCATGAAACTTCCCAAATTTCCCTGAATGCGATTGTCGAAATTGGCAATGACATTTTTTTCCTTGTCGTAATAGATTCCATTCTTGACGAAACAATCCCGATAAGGCAGCCAATTGGTGCTTTCGTAAATAAACGGCTTGCTACTTTCCCTGATCGAACATCTTTCTACGCTTTCGATGCAATTATCCGTCCATTCGGGATGTACTTCACTTAATAGTTCTTGGTAAAAATCTAATGCCTGAACAGCGGTAGGTGTGTACGCCCGAAGCGCGAAATTTCCATTTTGTTCGATCGCGTGAATGAGTGGCGGCTGCTTTTTGGAAGGAATACGATGAGCTACCTTTGAGTCGCTTTCGATCATCAGTACTGACTGTTCGGTTCGACCACTTGGACCATTGATCAATGCGCCCGGCTCACTCTGTAAAGCGCCGTTTTCATTCACGACGAACGAGGTCGATTTGGTCAAACCTTTGTCCTTGTGAAAATACTCAGCAGTTGTTCCAGCCGCCAGAAACTGAGATTGTCGGTTCAATGCGAATTCATGCACTTCTCGTTGAAGGTGCTTCAGAAATAAATACCTTGACTTGATCGGTAAATTGAGGTAGTGGATGGTTTTTATGTGGAGTGATGGATTCATAATCTATTGAAATTCTATAAAGTTTTTAAAAAAGATGCGCTTGTCATCACCAATTCTGTTCACGAAACAATACACGATCGCGTCCTCTTCCATTGCTTTAAGCGCTCGTGTGTTACCACCTTTGCTAATCTTGACTGATGGAAAGGGCTTCCCGAGTTGTTTCAAAAATTCTGTATAACCTTTGACTTCTGGAATAAGATAAATCTGATACTTATCTTCGTTTTCTCGGTATATCGCCTTTTCAATCTTGCAATTGACTCGATCTTTCAATGAGAGCGACTCGAGATTAGGTAAGTGTGAATCCAGCTCCTCCAACTGTCCATATCCCACATTTGTTTTCGCTCCAACGCCGAAATCTTTCAAAATGGCTAAAAACAAGTTGGTTTTGTGTGCACGTAGAAATGTCATCGTGACTTGATCCGCAGTGATGGAAGAATCCGATAGTCGGAACGCAAAGTGATAACTCACTTGTGGCAAAACTTTCAAAAATTGAACAGGATTGGGCGATTTGAGCGGGGAATCGTGGGGGGTGATGTAATCATTTCCCAAAAAGAGTCCCTTGCGGTGTCCGGTTGCAACGGGGAAAGCATCCAGAAAAATGTCTCGTTCGTAGACGCAACGTTCGCCGTCGTGTTCAAACAGCGTTTGCTCCAAGGCGTCGACAATGCTTCGTTTTTGTCCGGTATTCAGCGCTGTCCAGGTAGCATCTTCTTTACAAATTTCATCGAGCAACTCAACAATGTACCCCGTTTCAAATTCAAACGCGCTGCGAATGGCACCTTTTACAGAAGAACCAGGAATCACGGGAAGACCAGTTGTGTAATCGAAATGGAAACCCAATTTCAATTCATTTTGAACGTAGGCATCGCCGTTATCGTCTTTCTCTCCTGATAAAATCTCGTGTTGATAGCCCGATCCGATCAATAGACCCGGGTAAACGGTTTGCAACTCGATGGATTCATTTTGAAGCTGATCTGTATACCTCTTAGCCACTTCTCCGTCCGAAGTCGACCACTTTTGAGCGAATAATTGCTCGTTTTTCTCCGTTCCATCAAACACAGCAATGTGCTTGCCCCCTTTCCATAGGAAGTTGAGGTCAGCGTAGTAATCCTGATAAAACGCGTATCCAATATTTGTATTCATGCTTCTGATTTTTTGAGGTCAAATGTGCGGAGTGCCAATTTGAGGGCGTACAACGCATCCTGTATTTCTTCGGCGAGCAGGTACAGTTTGTCGCGATTGAGATCATTCATCGAGATGGTTTGTCCCTGATTGTAGTTATCCACGCAGTACTGCAGCGCATGCTTCATGAGCGTTTCGTCTGCTTGGATTTCAGTATTGTCACCATTCGTTTTTTTGAGCACTGTCAAAATGGCCCTGAGCAATAAATTGGTATCTTCGGCTTTGCGCATTTCTTCGCTACTTCCATTTTCGTCGGTTCGACTGGCGCGTGTGTAGAAGGTGATCGTAGTGAGTAGTCCCGTGCGCATAATACTTGCCGCCATACTCACGATGTAGCCTTTGTATTCTGACGGAACACTGCGATCATTTTTCATCATTCCTGATGTTTCAATGGCGCCCATGGCCACTGGAATCATTTGATTGATTTTCTCACTCATTTTCCTCAATTTTTTTGATGTTCACATATCCCATTCCAACGCTCGCATTGGCGCCAACTTGAACTAATTCACTTTGAATGACCTTATCAAATTCTTCTTGGTAGTTTCCTTCTTTGTTGATGAAGAAAATGAAGCGTGTTTCTCTTGGTACCACTTCTTCGTACCACAAGTTTTCGCTGATGCCCTTGTTTAGTTTGTTACGGGCAACTACAGGAAGTTTTTGGGTCAATTGCTTGAATTGATCATGCTTGAACAACGCTATATTTTCACCGATGTAGTTATTTGTTTCTAAAGAATCATTAATACTTGCATTGAAGTCATCGATTTTGACATTGTCACCACTTTTTATGAGAGGTCGATCACCTTCATGGGTATAGCTCGGGAGCGACAATTCACACCCTAGCAGCTTACTTTTCGCTCTAATTTCCTCGACAACGAACGGACTGATCGCTCGAAAAAACGGCTGTTTGTTGCTCGGAGCAGGTAAGGAGAGAAGATCGGCATTGAAAAAGTTGAAATGACCAATTCCTGGTGTGTCTTTTTTGTTTCGAGCGGTATCAGGACCGAAAATGTGGTTGATGCGTGCGTTTTTATCGTCCTCATCTTTCCATTTAAAGTCACAGAATTGGCGCAATGCTCCTTTTAAACTCGATGCGTTGATGGTGGGCATTTTGGAAATGCTATCTCGCTGAACGAGGTTGTCGATTACGCCAAAGTTTGCGTCTCCGCTTCCTGCATGAAGGTTTGTGATGCAGGTCAATAAATAAGCGCTGGTATTATTGTTTGTTTTCATGATTGTTTCGTTTGGTGATTACTTTAATTTGATTGTAGCCGAGGTCTTGAAAGTTTTGGAAGCTGTCTTTTTTAAAGAGGTTTTCCAGTTGCTTGGTATCGTTTGTATAGAAAACACTGCCTTTCTTATACAGGGTGAACTTCTCACTTTTGGTGACCTTCTTTGCGTAGGTTTTTAGAGAACGATCCATATCCGCGTAGTTCTCGGTTGTATCTACTGACGTTTTTAAGAAGCGGAAATCAACGGTGTCGGTGATGGCGAAGTCACAGAATTTGAGTGGGTCTTCCTCTCCGACGTATGCATCTGAAACCAGAACTACTTTGTCGCTGTTGCGAGATGGATGAAAGTCTGGAATCAAATCCTTAAACTCTTCCTCAAAGGGTGAACATTCCATTGTAAATGTACATTGCTCAGCACCCAAAACCACTTTCGGCTGATTGAGGATCTCGTGGTTCACGGATGCGTCCAATTCCAGTACAAAAGCGAAGGAATACTGACGATCCGCACTATTTTGAAAGCGCTTAAAAAACTGAATGTAATAGGCATTATCCTCGGTTTCTCCTTTGTAGTTTTTGCGAATGCCTGTTTGCTGGCGATCTGCGAAAATCTTGTCGGGCTCGACCAGTTCACTTGATTGTTGACTCTGGTAAAAGGTATTTAGTCCAAACTTCGCAGAATATTTTTCCAAATGAAAGAACTGTTCGTTGGGTGTTTCCATTCGCCCAATTTCAAGAAACTCTGTTTCCTCCTTTTTTTCGTTGATTTGGTATTCATTGTTCGCGTGAAATAAGTAGTCAACTTCTCCTTGTTGATTTCGTGCAATAAAAACAGGAGAAAGCGATTTGATCTTCCCGAATTCAAAGGTATTTCCTACTTCAAAACTATTCGGACCAATGAGTGTGGAAACATCAGCATTTTTCGAAGAAATAATACGGTTTTTCTCCATATTGAAACAATCACTATTTCGAAGCAACTGATAGCGAATTAAGCCTAAAAGTGCTGTTTGCTGCGGAAAATCATTGGATTTCACCAAGTAATTAGCCTTATCTCCAAAAGTCCGTTCACCACCAAAGAAGAAGTAGCTGTGAGGCGTGAGTTTTATCAAATATTTTTGGGTCATATCAATTGTCTTTGTTGTGAATAAATGAGATGAATTTGAGCATCCCGCTGATCGTTTGCCAATTCTCGAGGTTATGGTTTTGCGCATCTTCTTGCTTCGAATCTAACTCGGAAGGAATCGGTGACTCGCTGTAAACAGCTTGAAATACGGCTTTTAAATGTCGAAGGAAAGGAATGAGTTGTTTGTTTTCTCCAGAACCTGTAGTATGGACAGATTCGTTGAAGTTCTCTTTGAAAAAATGATCCCATTTTGAATTTCGCAGCTCTTCATTTGAAACTCCGCCTGTTGTGCTTTTAGTGCTGCCGATTCCATAGAAGGTTCCGATATTTTTTTCCAGTGTGGGCATCAATGAATTGATGTAATTCGAATCGTTCACCACTGAATGACTGAGTTTTCGGAAAGCCTGGTATATTTTTCCCGTTGGATGTTTGCGAAGGTTCAAGGTGAATTGATCTCCGCTGTGTCCTCTGAATTCGAGGACGACTCTGTTCTTAAGCGGGGATTGTTTCGGTGTTTTCTTCGCGATGTCCGCCAATGCTTTATGACTGAGTTCTTTCGCTTCCGCCAACGGAAACTTGTAGTAAGAGATCGCGATTCCGTAGGACATGCTAACGGGTGTTTCTTCAATGATGGGACCGAATACAGGATCATGCGTGAAGTACTGGTCAAAAACCGCGTCGATAGCTTCGATCAAGTCGAAAATGGTTTCTTGCTGGGTAAGTTTGCCCGCTTCATCAAACGTCGAGTAAGCCACAGAGGAGAAAAACAGCAAGTCATCACCACCAGCATATACGGCATGACCTCTTAATTTCAGAGGAAAGGAAATTTCACCTTCTTTGTCAGTACCTTTTTCGCGATTTCCTCCATTGATTAGAATGGTAGCGGCCCGACTAAATTGCAAGGTGTTTTTTGAGAAACGATCCATGCGTTTTTCACCGTTTGCTAGTGGCTTCTTTCGGTCGCGCTCTGCTAATGTCTTAATGAAATTACCGAACCCGTCTCCATCTGCCTCTACAATTGCGTAGTGCTTCAAGTATTTGCGGTATCTGCTGTGTTTCGATCGCTCCAGTTCCGCGCGAACAGTTCTATAAAATTCGAGTTGTCCATCGACATTTTCGTCTTGCAAATACTTTTCCACTGCGGAAGCATAGAAAGACTCTTTCTTGGTTCTCAATTCTTCCGTAGCGATTTCTGCTGTGCTCGGAAAGTTCCGATACTGAAAAGCTTTTCTGTGTAAATAATTGTATTTGGAACCAGCTTTACCCTTTTCTGGTCGCATTTCCAGAAAATTCTGGAGGTAAGTTTCATTCCCGAGTGGGTTAATGCGATTGGTGAGTTCTGCCGTATCAATGAGTGGGGAAATGGAGTGAATAATTGAATCTTCCAATGTGTCTTCGTCGAGTTCTATTCCTGAAATCACATGCAGATTGAAGTAAGATTTGCAATACTCACGCACTTGGTTTTGATCGACTTTCAGATCGCGAGCCATTGCATCAGCGAGTTCCTGAACGACCGTATCGAAAACTCCATGGACATCAGGAGTTCCTTCAACGATGAATTGATCGTGAAACAGCCCAGTGACGGGGTAGTGATCGTTACTTAAATCGTCCTCATCGAAATACGGCACAACGAACTGCTCAACGGGTAAGTTGAGTTCACGAAGCATGTTTTTCATAATGTATGAAAACAGATAGCTCACTGCCCAGAATGCTTTGGTGCTTTTGGCTTGCAGAACTGTTGGGTAGATGGGACCGATTGATATGGCTGTGTATTTCATCATGAAACTTGATTTATGGTTCTATCAATTGCTGATAATATTTGGTATTCAATTGTTCTTTCTTGATTTGGGATGTTTTTTCCGAGTCGACTGCTTAATTCGGGTAATCTACTGAAATAGAAGTTCCAGAAATCTTTCCATGAAAAACTGTCAGGAAGAGTTAATTGAAGGCCACTACTATTCCCCATCTCAATATCAAAACGAGCACCTAAGAAGTCAGAATCTATTGGTGTACATTTGATTCCAACTTTATATTTTCCATTCCCTAAGTTGAATGGTTTGAATAATACTGGGGACGTGAATCGGTCTATCTCAGAATTACTTTTCTTGACCTCACTTGAATAGGAGCGCCAAGATTCTTTTGAGCTTAAGCCGAACAGGTCTTTTATCAAGACTTTTGTTGGTTGATCATCGGAAAAAGCAAGTATATCTGAATTGTTGTGTTCTATTTTTTGCTTATTCAAATCACGAGGAAAGTAGTATTCTTTAATTGATTTCTTGTCCCATTGCTGATTCAATTCAAGCATTGAGAAGTAGAAAATAGCAGGTTTTATGTAAAACTTTGAAACCCCACCTCTTCCTTTCCGATTAATACCGCTTCTGAGACTTTTGTAGAAAATATCTAGCGCCCCGAAAAGATCTAATTCCAAACTCCAATTTTCACTTGAAATGGAATTGTTGTTGGTCCAAGGAGCATTCCTGATCCGAGTTGTATCCAACTCGAAAGTTACGTCGAAATGGGTACTCTGGAATTCATCTGTTTGCAATAAGAAAGAGCCGAATCCTTTTGATTGACGGGAACCGAAATTGTGCAACCACAAGAACCCAGAGATGTGCTTACTTATAGCGTTCCGTAGCTTTTCATTTCGGGCGTAGAACTCTAGTGTTATTTCATGCTCAGCTTTACTGAGATACTTTAGGGATTTTTTGTACTCGTCTCCCATATTTGCAAAGAATGTGGGGAGCTTGTCAACGTCACGTTTGATCTCGTCGCTCGTAACTTTTCCTGCATTTATCTTCACTCGATAATTCAATGCTAAATGATCTTTACTGATAAACCAGCTTTCAAACCCGCTCTTTGGAACTTGTTTTTCATTGCGAACCTCAGTTAACTCTTCTTGTTCTATGATGAATCGATCCAATTTTGGTTTCAGTTCAGTGGCGCGCAAGGTTGCCCCATGCTGATCACCTTGAAAGTGGATCATTGGGGTGTGCTGTTTTAGTTGGAATGTTAGTTTGTATGTGTTCATTTCTTGATCTTTTTGAATTTTTTTCTTCTAAGTATTAACTTCACTATCCAACGCACGAGTAGAAATAGTAAGCCTGGCACTACAGCTGCAATGGCACTATAAACTAGAGGCATATTCGGCGTTTCTGTAATCTTCCACGCAAGTGGAGGAAACGTATTCATTCCTGCAATTCCTGCGATTAATGTTGGGATCAAAAATGCGGTTGCAATAATCGTTAAGCGATGTCCATCCTTTGCCAATTTCTCTTGTTCTTTGGCACTTCTGCGGCTATTTTCCATTTCCACAAAAGCATTGAGTTCCCGAATTTCCTCGTCCAAATTTTTCACCTCCTGAGGTAGGCGCATGCTCTTTTGAATCATGTCATACAATTCTATGCCCTGTTCTTGTGTAGTTACTTCCCTGAAATAGATGCGGTTCACAAAAAAGATGTACCGTCGATAAAGTTCAGTAATGCGATCACTCAGACTATTCGTATGAGCCGTGTCATGATCCTTGTGGTATGTTAAAACTTTTTGCGCTAGAAGAGCCGTTTCATCGGAGAACTGAAGGATGGTTGCTCGTTGTAAGAGACACAACTCTACCATTTTATAATACATACTTTGTAAATGTCGAACCAAATAGTTGAAATTTCCTAAGTCCGAAAAATTCTTTGTAAGCATCACAAAACTGTACCTCGACACTCCGTACAATGTGCCGTATTCTATAAAACGGGAGTAAGTCTTTGCTTCTAATTGAGTGTGGCGAATGAAACGGTTGGTTTGCATCACTCCAGTATCAACGAAAACGTAATTTTGCCAAAAATCAGCTGTTTCGAAAGCGTAAAATGGTTGGTCGGTTTTGCGGTCATTACTGTAATCACGTTTAATTACTTTCAACTCATTCACAGTTTTGGTGTGTCCAAACCAGGAAATAACGTGCATTCGATCATCTAAAACGTGTGAAATGGTTATTGAATCTTTGGACGACTTTTGATCGGCAATGAAATCCTTGGGAAATAAGTTCTTGATGAAGCTTGGAAGAATGAACGGGTTCTTTTGGTAGTTTTCTTTCTCCCTGTATGAGGAAAAATCATCACATAAGATCCTGTTGTCAATATTGAGCCAAATAGCATCGGGTATTTCACCAAGTTTTGTGCCCTTTAAAATATCGTGTTCGTTATCTTCCCCAGATTGATCGGGAACTCCTGAATAGATCGAAACGGGTTTCAGATCAAAAAATGGCACCGCTACACGACGTCCATACATGTTAATATTGAGAATATCTTCAGGGTTGCTGTATTCATGATTGCGCAAGTGAAAAGACAATACCGCCGTTCCCATTTTGTATACGTTCAGAATAATGGTGTCGATGGCTAGGGAGTATTCGATTTGCTTACCGTCATTTCCCTCTTTTTTTAGTCGAACATTGTACGTGGAGTCAGTATTGATTTTGTACTCAAAATGTCGCATAAACTGACTGACGGATTCATTGGCAACCAACGATTCTTCTTTTTCGTACAACATTTCGCGAACGTGCTCATAGAAGTAATTGTATTCATTGAAACGATCAAGTCCTTCTAAATTAAACTTGCTCGATTCCCACTTACCTGAACATAGAGAATTAAAATGACTCAAGTCAAAAAACGACTCATCATCATTTACTCGCCATTTAAACGGAAACAGGAAGATGTGGTGACTGTAGATTTCCTCTTTGAGAGTTGTCTCTTTTTCTTCCTCCTGAGATTTCTCTTCTGTAAGCAATTCAATAATTTCATCTCTTGCAGATAGAATTTCTTCCTCAGACCATTGTCCGTTAATTAATCCAATATATCCACTCGTTCCGCCTCCCAGATATACACGTTCACTCTCCAATTCTTCTTGAAACAGGTTTGCCACCTTGTCACGATTCTTTCCGAAGTATGTAAGCTCATTTTCCGTGTAAATAATGTGTTGTTTTGAATGACCAAAAAGGCGATCTGTAATTGGACTAAACTTATCATTGAAGGCCCGGATCAATTTTAAACCACCGTAGGATGTGCAATTCTCACGAATGGCTTTTTCGGCTAATTTCTCATCTTGTTCGCTTACTCCCTGAGCTTTTCTGTCAAGTCGTCGAATTTTCTCAATTTCCTCCTTGGAAGCACCTAGTTTCTGCATAGCGGGGATGTAGCCAGTATCGTTGGCGGCAATTAACTGTCGTCTCCATGTGAATGATTCTGGAATTTCCAATAAATCAATGAGCTGTTCTAACGCAGAATTTCTACCTTCTAGTTCGCCGTGATGATCTATATCTATAGAGTTTTGGGGTCGAGAATCTTTGTCTTGAAGTTCGATCCCTACGAAGATTTTATTTCTGTCTTCAGGGAATTCATAAAGATCCTGATAAGCTTCCCAACTTGCATTTCCCCATGTCAAGTTTCTGTCTTCAAACGAGAGCTTTCTACGTTTCAAGATGCGTTTGATTTCCGTCATTTCGAGATCGGAACCTCCCAGTAAAAATATGTAGTTGTTTTTACCCATTGATAGTGGTTTGCTCGGCTGAAATAACTTCAGCCTTTGGCATGGATAAAATTAGAGCGAAGTGGAGCTGTTGTCAACTGTGAAAATTCACAGGTGGTAATACTGGATTGGCAAAAACAGGATCATCAAGAACATGTTTCTAGATTATTTTTTTTTAAATTCAACTTGCCCACTACGGAGTAAGTACTTTTTATCACTAATCATAACGTGTCTCTCACAAATCAACCCCCATGAGTTTTCAAAAATCCATTAAAGAAAAAGCGATGCTTGCCTCAGCTAGACATTGTTGCGTATGTAATAGATATAAAGGAGTGAAAATGGAGGTTCATCACATTCAACAATTAGCTGATGGTGGATCGAACACTTTTGAGAATGCAATTCCTTTATGTTTTGACTGTCACTCAGATGCTGGACATTATAATGACAAGCACTCAAAAGGAACGAAATTCTCCCCTTCTGAATTGAAGAAAGCACGCAGCCAATGGTACGAAAAGGTAGCAAAAGACTCTATACCAGTAAAATTGGCAATATCCGACCATGTTCAAACAAGTTATTTCGTTCTACACAGCTTCAGTATTCTTGAAGATATTCTTGAGGGTGATTATTCTTCGATGAAGCATTATCGGAAAAACACATATTTGAAACGCAACAAGATGATGGATTATTGGCAATCTTTGATGTTGGCCAATCGCAAAAACGGTAGGTGGTTAGGAGAGCAAGTAACTTCAGTAAAAAGAAGCTATTACGATTCCATTGAAGAATATCAAGCAACCCATGAAGATTTCAACATTATTGATAAATCTGAAGGTGATTACCCATATTTTGATGCACAACGAAAGATTACTTGGGATAATTTATTCACTGGATATGAAAACAATGAATTCATGAAGTTACTTCGTTATTCAGGATTAGAGGCTCATGAATTATTCACAGGGCTTTTATACAAAAATAATGGAGGTTGTGGAGAATATATCCCCCAAAAAGGATACACCGAATATATGGAGATCGCTCCCATAAGTTTTGTCTTTTTAGGGATTACGAATGCTTCAAAAGAGGCGATCAGGCTTGATAAACTTGCTTCAGAAGAAGAACTTATCGAGTTACCAAATTTCGCTGTTTCACCTAACGAAATGATTCTAGTACCAATTGGAGCTGGGATAAATCTAAACCCCAAATTAGAGGAGAAGGATTCGCTTATATATCACAACTATGATGCTAGAATAGACTACGCAAAGGTGATCGGAGATTCAGGTGGAAAGATGAAGAATGTCATGTTTTTCAAGGATATGCTGAAACCTCAACATGTCATTTACAATGACAATGACACAGAATACGAGGTTCAGATTCATGAATTTGATCACGAGAACATGTACACCTTGACCAACAATTGGGGAATAGGATCGTGTCCACATCTGTTCTATGTAAAGGAAAATGGTAAACAAGAATACTCGCGAGAACTGCTTCGACAGGCTTCAAATGAGCTTGGTTCAGATTCATTTGTAATACCAGAAGGAATCTACCTAATAATAATTCGTGAGCTCGAAGACGAAGTAACGTATCTCGATAAAATTCTCATAAACAACGAACTTTGCTTTTCTGATATCGTTATGAATAAAGGAGACTCTTTAGAAATAAATGTTCAACCATTTGACACCGTAGAATTGCACGGAAGTTATGTCCCAGACTATAAAAACGAATCAGGATTTAATAACATGTGGCTGAGAAATGAATTGGTGAAAAATTCGAACTTTAACTATAATTCGAATATTCCTAAGTAAATCAATTTATAGGAAATTATCGATGTCCTTATTCACATTAAAGATTTATCTTTATTGGATCAACCGCTACTAAGAATCGCAGAAAAACTGGTAACGTGTTTTAACTTTAGTTTAATGAATATATTCAACTTACACGATCAAATTATTTCCGACTACAAATCTTACATTAAGAGTTTTCTTTTAATTAAGGATGATAGAATAAAGGAACGAGTAGATAAAGAATTAGAGGAAGGAAGACTTTGGCCAGACCCATTAATTCAATTCAACCCTACTTTTGAGAAAGGTGCCTCGATTGATCAATTGGTAAATGAAAAAATTGTTGATCCAAAGTTGAATCAAATCTTCAGTGGTTTTGATTTATACAGGCATCAGGTTGAAGCTATAAAGAAAGGAGCGGAAGGAAAAAGTTTCATCGTAACCTCTGGCACAGGCTCCGGTAAGTCATTGACCTTTTTAGCAACTATTTTCAGTGATCTTTTAAAGAATGATTATGACTCCGGAATTAAAGCAATTCTTGTTTACCCGATGAATGCTTTAATCAATTCACAAGAAGAAGAAATAAAAAAATACGCTGAGAATTACTCCAGACATACTTCTGGGGAGGAGTTTCCACTGTCTTTTGCCAAATACACTGGCCAAGAGACAGCTCAGGAAAGATTAGACATTCGAGACAATCCACCAGATATCATCCTGACCAATTATATGATGCTTGAATTGATCATGACTCGAGCATCAGAGCGGATGATGCGCGACTCAATTTTTTCAAACTTGAGTTACTTGGTATTTGATGAGCTTCACACTTATCGCGGCAGACAGGGAGCAGATGTATCATTGTTGATTAGACGAATTCAAGCTTCAACTGAGAGTGACGTTATTTGTATTGGAACATCCGCTACAATGGCAAGTGGCGGTACATTAATGGAGCAAAAACAAGCTGTGGCGCGTGTAGGGAAACAACTTTTTGACAAGGACATTGAAGTCGACCAAATCATTGGTGAATATCTTGAAAACACAACGGTTAGCTCAGTTGTAAATACACAGGAGGTGAAACAAGCGTTATTGAATGACATAGATACTGAGGCGAGTGCTGAAGAATTTATCTCTCATCCAATAGCCATTTGGCTGGAAAATTCGATCGCTTTAAAAACCTTGGAAAATGGAATTACTCAGCGAGCTACCCCGAAGTCGCTTTCCGATATTGCTGCAATTCTAGCTGAAAATACTAACTCACCCGTAGATCTCTGTAAAGAAAAACTCATTGAATTTTTAAAATGGGCTGAAGCATTGAATGAGACTGCCTCGAAAATGGATAATCGTAAGAGTTACTTGCCCTTTAAATTTCATCAGTTTATTGCGCAAACGGGTAATGTTTCCGTAACACTTGATCGTCCTGGTTCACGTCAAATAACTCTTGACAACACTTTGTATTTGAGAGATTCTGAAGATCGCACCAAAGAGTTACATGTTTTCCCTGTTCTATTTAGCAGACATTCCGGTCATGAGTTTATCTGTGTGAGAAAGGACTATGAATCAGGCAGGGTATATCCTCGTATCCCAAATGATTTGCCGCAAAAAATTACCAAATCCTCTTTGTCTGGAAATAGGGAATTAAACACCAAGAAGAGGGTTCTGGGATGGTTGGATTTTCCAGAAGGATACATTTTATTCGAAAACGGTGAGGAAATTTGGAATGAAGGGAAGATTATAGATTTACCTGAAACTTGGAAAAAAAGAAGTGATCATACAACGTTAGATAATTACTACGAATTCAAAGTCCCTCAAAGAATCTGGGTTAACAAATACGGTGAATTTTCCGAAGTAGAAGAAAAAGAGAAAAAACCAGCATGGTTCATCCCATGCCATCTTTTGCTAGATCCGACATCAGGTGTAATATTTGATTCGAAAGTTCATGAGTTCACTAAGCTCATGCGACTTGGAAATGAAGGTCGAAGCACGGCCACAACGATTACAGCTCTTAGTACAATCAAGGCACTGAACAGCCAGGGGTTGGACCCTAGTCTGCAAAAACTATTGAGTTTTACAGACAATAGACAAGATGCTTCATTGCAGTCGGGGCACTTCAATGATTTCATTTCAACAGTTCAATTAAGATCTGCCATTTACTATGCACTCAAAAAAAATCCTGATGGACTAAACGCCAGCAACATAGCTAACCGAACAGCGGAAGAATTAGGTTTAAACGAGATCGAATTCGCTAGAAGACCATCAGAAAACCCAAAATATCCCGACCTCAAGAATAAGGAAATGCTGGAAGAGTATCTCTTTACGCGAATAGTATATGACCTAAGGCGTGGATGGAGATACAACACTCCCAATCTTGAGCAATGTGCATTATTAGAAATCGATTACAAAACACTTAATCAACTAGCTGCAGATGATGAAGAATGGGAAGATTTTCACCTTCTAAATTCATTAAGCAATGAAGAACGTAAGGATATATTAAAACAAATCACGACTTATTTCAGAACTTCTTACGCGCTGGATCATAGGAAATTAGAAGATAGTAAAAGAGCAGAACTGGCCAACGAAATTAAGGATACCTTAAGAACTGATAGTAACTGGTGTTTGGATGAAAATGAAAAAATTGCTGCACCTGTAACACTGATCCCAAGGGGTGTTGGTAAATTGCCACATGGCGTAGAGACTGCTGGTTGTGGACATCTGAGCGCACTTGGTAAATATATCAAAAGACTGTTCATTAGTCATACTGGCGAATTGCCGTTTAGAGGTGACGAACTAACCGATTTCATGGTAAGAATATATGAAGTCATGCGCAAAGCTAACCTCCTTCAATCATTTGAAATAAAAGGAAAAAAGGGGAGTGTAATGGGATACAGGCTTCGGTTAGATCAGGTGATATGGAAAACTGGAGATGAAGCAAACGTTGAAATTGACAAAGTAAGGGTGAATGCGATAAGTGAAATCAGCATTAAACCGAATGAGTATTTCCAAAACTACTACAAAGTCAATTACTCTAACTTGAACAAAAACATTTACGGAGCGGAACATACTGGACAGCTTCCTTCTGCAGCAAGGCAAATGCGAGAAACTGCATTTCGTACTGGAGAAATCTCTGCTCTTTTCTGCTCTCCAACAATGGAATTAGGGATTGATATCAGTAGCATGAACGTAGTACATATGCGAAATGTCCCTCCAGGGCCTAGTAATTACGCGCAAAGAAGTGGGCGTGCGGGAAGAAGTGGACAAACAGCCTTGGTTATGACCTATTGCTCAAATACTTCTCCTCACGACAGGAACTATTTTGAAAACTCAACTGAAATGGTAGCTGGTGTTGTGGCCGCGCCAAAATTAGACTTATCAAATCAGGAACTGATTGAATCCCATTTTAACGCCTACATTTTTATGGAGCTGGGATTATCTCAAGTTAGAACTTCTGTAAGCGAAATACTTGATCTGGAGCAAACAGAAACTCTTCCAATTAGAGACGATATAAAGGCCTATATTCTGGATCAGATTCAAGAATACAAAGGAGATTGGATCACTCAATTTAACAAAACTCTAACTGGCATACTGCCTGAATTACAAGATAGCAATTGGTATTCAAGCACCAGACTTGAGCGACAAGCAGTAAATTATTTTACCCTATTGGACAGAAGTTTCAATCGTTGGAGAGAACTATACAGAAATGCCAATAGACTGATTGAAAAAGCACGAATGATCGTGGATGATCCAACCATTAAATCAGGATCCCAAGAAAAGAAGAATGCCAATAAAGATCAGTTTTTAGCGCAACGACAACGTGAGTTATTATTGAATGACACTAGAAATCAAAACTCTCAATCCGAATTCTATATTTTTCGATACCTAGCGGCAGAAGGCTTTTTACCTGGGTATAACTTTACGCGACTACCAGTTAGGACATTTATTGGCACTAGGGATAAGGGTGAATATATCTCAAGACCGCGCTTTATTGCACTGAAAGAATTTGGACCAAACAATTTGATCTATCATATGGGCAGTAAATACCGTGTAAACAGAATGATGTTGACCGATTCCGAACATTTATTGCATAAAATAAAAATTAGTAAATCCACAGGTTATGCCTTTTTGGATGATGAAGGCATCAGTATTAATAATGATCCCATTACGAACAAAGAACTAAAAGGTGATGAAAATGTTGAACTCAATCCCAACTTACTAGAATTGGCAGAAGGTCAAACAAAGTTGATGGAGCGAATTTCTTCTGAAGAAGAAGAACGAACTTCTTCTGGCTATGATATTGAGCAGTACTTCACATTTTCATCGGGAATTCGAAACACCTTAGCTTGCAAAATCTCTTATGACAACGAGCTTTTACTTGATCTAAGATATGGACCCTCTGCGCGACTCCTTCAATTAAATAGAAAATGGAGAAGATCACGACCTGGTGACGAAAATGGATATAACATTGGATTAAACACTGGCTTCTGGAAAAAACCAATCGAAGATGAAAAAGACGATGAAAAAGACCCTGTAAAAAAGGTACACGTTTACACCACAGATACAGCGGATGTACTTTACATACAACCGGTGAAATCGCTTGGTCTAGATGAAGAAGGTGTAATTACATTGACGTATGCAATGAAACGTGCCATTGAGAAAGTCTTCCAAATTGAAGAAAGTGAATTAGGAGCATGGAATATGGGGTCTGGAGAGCATGCTAACATTCTACTATACGAAGCTGCGGAAAGTAGTTTAGGAGTTTTGTCAGAACTTATCAAAAATCCTGACAAGTTGAAAGTAGTTTTTAAAGAAGCATACAAGGTGTGTTATTTTAATCCTGAAAGCTTGGAGGACGATAACCCAAATGCATTACGTGCCTCATATGATGACCTACTTTCGTATTACAATCAGAGGCACCATTCCATAATTGATCGACACCTCATCAAAAAGCCTCTAGAACTATTGTTCAATGCAACAATCGAAGTTGGGAAAAATGAACAAAAGTCTTATCACAAGCAATTTGAATTCCTAAAAGAATCATACGACAAGAGCTCCGTTGCTGAATTGAAGTTTTTAAATTACCTGTACAACAAGGGAATTGCTCTTCCCGACAAAGCTCAAGTCAACTTAAAAGATTATTACATTTCAGCTGATTTTGTCTATGAAAATCCTGAAACAGAAATACAGACCTTTATTTTTGTGGATGGTTCAGTACACGATAAACCTGAAGTAATTGAAAAAGACAAAAAACAAAGAGACTTATTGGCTGAAGCTGGTTATGACCTTATTGTGTGGCGCTACGACCAAGAATTAGACGCAATGATTGAAAACAGGAAAGATATTTTCGTAAAAGTGATTGACAATGAGTAAGGAACATAAGCCAGGAACGTTAGTCAATTATAGAGGTCGGGATTGGATTGTAATGCCTTCTGATGATGCGGAGATACTAAATATCAAACCTCTAGGCGGCTCTGACCATGAAATAACAGGCATATATTTACCAATAAGAATTCCTAGACAAGATATTACGAATACAGAAATCAGCTATCCTGATGAAAATGATATCGGTGACTTTGAATCTTCCAAACTTTTGTTTCACGCATCACGTTTATCGTTTAGGAATGCTGCGGGTCCGTTTAGATGTATGGGGAAATTATCCTTTCGGCCTAGATCCTATCAAGTAATTCCTTTGGTAATGTCCTTAAAGCAAGAAGTAACTCGTTTACTAATTGCTGATGACGTAGGAATCGGTAAAACCATCGAAGCGTTAATGATCATTAAAGAAGCAATGGAACGGGGTGAAATAAATCGATTTGCCGTTATTTGCTTGCCTCATTTATGTGAACAATGGAAAAATGAATTGAAAGATAAACTGGACATTGAAACTGAGATTATTCGTTCTTCAACGATTGCTGGATTGGAACGAAAAATTCCCGATGATAGGAGTGTGTTCCACCACTACCCTTATCAGGTGATTTCAATTGATTACGTAAAACAAGCTTCAAAGAAAGGTATCTTTTTAACAGATTGTCCTGAGTTTGTTGTGGTGGATGAAGCACATACCTGTACAATGCCGGCAGGAGCAAAATCAAAAACACAACAACAACGATACAGTTTACTGCACGACATCTCGGCAGATGAGAAGCGGCATATCCTCTTATTAACAGCAACTCCGCATAGTGGAAAAGATGAAGAGTTTCGTTCACTTTTGGGTTTGCTGGATCGCAAATTTGATTCACTCAATTTTGAAAACATTAGCCCTCAACAGCGTAAAGAACTCTCAAGGTATTTTGTTCAGCGAAAGCGTGCGAATATTACCAGATGGCTGAACCAAGACACTCCTTTTCCTGAAAGAGAAACAAAAGAAATTGGGTATAAACTCAACCCCGCATACAAAGACTTTTATACAGAAGTGCTGCGATTTGCCCAAGGACTTACACAAAGAGATGATGATAAAAAAGGACTTACTCATTATTGGGCTGCTTTAGCATTATTGAGAGGTGTGATGTCTAGCCCTCAAGCAGGACTTGAGATGCTCAAAGCACGTAGGGAAAAGCAATTACTGATTGAAGATACTCCTGAAATCAACCCTCTGTTTTCTTCAGAAGATCAAGATTCGGATGTTATAGAAACTGATTTAATTGAGCAACTTGAATTACAGTCCGCAGATATAATAACCATCGACGGACTAATTGATCAGATCAAAACGTTAATGACTTTAAAGAACGATCGAAAAGCGAAATTCACGGTTGAACAGGTTAAACAATGGATAAGTGAGGGTGTTTACCCAATCATTTTTTGCCGATATATTGCAACTGCGAATTATTTGGGGTCACTCATAAAAGAAGCACTACCAAATAATGTAAATGTTCAAGCGATCACCTCTGAATTCGCGGATGAGCAGCGAAAAGAAATGATTGATTCGATGGGAAAGAGTGATAAACGGGTTTTGATTGCCACGGATTGTCTCTCGGAAGGAATCAATCTTCAAGATCATTTCACGGCTGTTTTGCATTACGATCTACCCTGGAACCCAAATCGTCTTGAACAACGTGAGGGGCGAGTTGACAGATATGGCCAGAACGCCGATAAAGTGTTTGCTTACTTGCTTTGGGGCGAAGATAATCCAATTGATAGTGTCGTACTGAAAGTGTTGATCAAGAAAGTGCGGGACATTCAAAAAGCAACTGGAGTGTCCATCGTTATAGGAGATGAAAATAAGTCCATCATGGATTCAGTATTGAAGGAAGTGCTTTTAGATCCTGAGAAAATTACATCGCAAAACACACTAGATTTTGGTGATGAGTTTAATAACACCAACACGATAATCACGAATCAATTAGAACAGGCAAAGGAAAAAGCCGAGAAATTGAGAAGCATTTTCGCTCATGAAAGCATCGACCCAAAAACCATCGAATCTGAATTAATAGAGGTTGACGAGGTCATTGGGGATGTGAAAACCGTTGAAGATTTCGTCGTTCAAGCTTGTCGAACATTAGGAGCAACGGCGAAGAAGGAAAAAAATGGATACGTCCTAGACCCGTTCAATTTACCTGATCATTTAAAACGGACGCTTCCAGATGTGAAATTAATTCCGCTCAGTTTTGAATCCCCAACACCAAGAGGCAGAGTGTACATCGGGCGAAACCATAAATTCGTGGAACAGTTAGCGCAAATGATGATGTCCTTGGCGTTTGAACCTAAAAAAGGTGTAGGACATATCGCTCGTGCTGCAGTTATTCAAACAGAGGCCGTGAAATCTCGTACAACTATCGTTCAATTTAGAGTGCGAAACGTGATCAAAGAAGTGGGAAGAAATCGAGAACTAATTGCTGAAGAAATGTACCTCTGGGGATACAGTGGAAGCAATAGTTCCAAGAAAGTCTTGGACTACTCCACTTGCAAAACGCTCTTATTAGAAGCTAAAAGTGCTGTTAATATTCAGCCTGATCGCCAGAAGCAATTATTTAGAGAAGTATCAGAAACGTACGGTACTTTAAAACATGAAGTTCAAACGCTCTCTGAAGAAAGAGCACTTCATCTAGTTGAATCTCACAGCCGATTTAAAGAGTTAGTTGGAGGAAGACGATTCGAAGCAGTTCATCCTGTTTTGCCCCCTGATGTGATGGGGATTTATGTGTTAATGCCTAAACCTAAAGCGCTGTAATATGAGTTTCTCAAGCATTAACATACAAGGGAACATCATTTCTTCGGAAATTTTGGATAAAATCCGAACGGAAGAGAAATTCAAGCATCAATCTCCTGAAGCATTTGGTATTTCCAGAAACGCGTCTTTGAGAGATGAGATTGGCATGGCGTGGTCCATTGTACGAACGCATTGGCAGGCCTATAAGAAACGTTTGGAAACCCTACCTAAAGGTGATACTGGAACGTCACTCACTCGCGAGAAATTGATTCTACCTTTACTTACAGAGTTGGGATATGAAGTAAGCATACAGCGAGCTCAACAGATCAATGGGAAGTCCTACGCTATAAGTCATAGCGCAAGTAACCGTGATCAATTTCCCATTCACATAATGGGGTTCAATGATAATCTGGACAAACGAAGAGACATTGGGGGTCCGCGCTTATCGTCTCATGCCTTAGTTCAAGAATACCTCAACAACACAGAGCACTTATACGCTTTAGTAACCAACGGAAGACAACTTAGATTACTGCGCGATGCTACGCGCTTGGTTCGTATGAGTTATTTGGAATTCGACTTAGAACGAATGTTCGAGGAAGAGCTTTACGCCGATTTCTCAATACTTTTCAGGGTCTTACACGCAAGTAGAATGCCCGAAAAAATAGACTCGGGACCAGAATCTGTTATCGAATTCTACCACCAGGAAAGCATGGCTTCGGGTACTCGAATTCGGGAAAAATTGAGTGAAGCCGTTGAAAACTCAATCAAAACACTGGCAAATGGCTTTTTGGAGAACAAACGCAACGAAGAACTAACTCAACTGGTTGAATCGAAACGTTTGTCAGCAGATGAATACTACATGCAACAGTTGCGGTTGATTTACCGCATTCTATTTCTCATCGTTCTGGAAGAACGAAAATTGGTATATCCCGAGGAACTCACAGACGAACAACAGCGATTTAGAGATATTTATTACCGCTACTACAGCGTCGAACGTCTACGTAAACTCACAGAAAACCGAGTATATGTTGACGAAGATAAATACGATTTATGGGAAAGCCTCAAAACAACATTCCTGTTATTCGAAAAAAAAGAGTTTGGTTCTAAAATTGGTATTCAACCGCTCGGGAGCGGATTGTTTGATCCTAATGGACTTGGAAAATTAAATGGACTATACTTAAACAACGGTAATTTAATTGAAGTTCTAAAACGACTCACCACATTTATGAGCGATCAGGGACAATTGGTTCGGGTGAATTACTCAGATTTGGATGTGGAAGAATTTGGTTCTATTTACGAGGGTTTGTTGGAGTATGACCCCGTTGTTGAGAAAGTTGGATCAACATTCCAATTCAGTTTTGTTCTTGGAGACGGTCGCTCGAGTTCAGGTTCGCACTACACACCTGAAGAATTAGTCAAACCATTGATCAAACATTCACTCGATTACATCATTGAAGATAAGTTAAAAGAACCTGATCCTGAAAAAGCTCTACTGTCCATTACAGTTTGTGACGTTGCCTGTGGTTCCGGACATATTTTGTTATCCGCTGCGCGAAAAATTGCCACCGAATTAGCGAGTCTTCGTGAAGGTGCTGAACAGCCCTCCCCTACTTACTACCGCGCTGCCATTAAAGATGTAATACGTCACTGTATTTATGGAGTCGATTTGAACCCATTAGCAGTGGAATTGTGTAAAGTAGCATTATGGTTAGAAGCACACAACCCGAACGAACCACTCAACTTTTTAGATCATCACATTAAATGTGGGAATGCTATTGTTGGACTAGCGCATTTTGAGGAATTAAAAAATGGTATTGCCGACGAAGCATTTAAAACCTTGCCCGGAGACGATAAAAAGGTCGCAGCGGAATTCAGGAAAAGAAACAGTTTAGAACGAAAAACTGGACTAGCTGAAGAAAAATCTGAAGGACAACAAATTACCCTAGATACAAATGTTGAACTTGGGAATAGTTTGAAAGGTATTCACAAAGACTTTGCGGAATTTGTAACGCTACCAGAAACAACTCCCGAAGAAATTACTCGGAAAGAAAAAGCTTATAAAAAACTAACAAACAGCAGAAAGTGGTACCGTCTAAACAATCTCGCTGACTTACAAGTAGCACAGTTTTTTATCCCCAAAACAGTGGAAAACAAGCAGCGAATTACCACAGATGCGAAGTACAGAACGTATCTGAATGCTGGAACACAGATTTTGGATCGTGGAACAGCAATGGCCATTGCACAAGAAAAACGTTTTTTCCATTGGTTTTTGGAATTTCCGCAGGTGTTTGCGAATGGTGGCTTTGATTGTATTTTGGGGAATCCGCCATTCCTAAATGGTTTAAAAATTACCGAGTATTTTGGAGATAGCATGAACCTCTATTTGGTAAGTAATTTCAAAGGAGGTTCAAAAAGAGTAGACTTGGCTGCCTATTTTTTTAGAAGAGATTTTGAGTTAATTAACAGCAGAGGTTTCTTCGCTTTAATAAGTACTAATACAATAAGTCAAGGTAAAACAAGAGAAGGTGGGCTTGATGTTATTCTTAAAAACGGTGGTACCATAGTATTCGCCAGTAAGTCTGTACAATGGCCAGGAGAAGCATCCGTAGTTGTATCACTTTGCTCAATAGCCAAAGGACATGAAAGTATAAATAGAGTATTGAACAATAAAAATGTTGAATTTATTAGTTCACTCTTTGAGGATGAAGAAAAACTGGCTAAGCCTTACAAGCTCTTTAAAAATACAAGTCTATGTTTTCAAGGTTCAAACCCATATGGAAAAGAGTTCGAGATCAATGAAGAAATAATGCTTCACATGTTGTCTATATCCGAACAGAATAACAATGTGGTCAGACCTTATTTGGGAGGGAAGGAATTAAACTCTCGAGTAACCAATTCTCCTTCTAGATGGATAATAAATTTTCATGAATTAGATTTATCCGAAGCAAAAAAATATACTGAACCCTTTAAGCATGTAGAGAGTTTTGTAAAACCTGAAAGGAACAAAAGAGATGCAATTAAATATCCAAGATTGGTAAATGAATGGTGGAAGTTCTGGCATTCGAGACAATCTCTTTATGATACCATTGGTAAAAAAAAACTTACTTCTCTCATAGGTCGATCTCGGGTTTCAAACCTTCACATCATAGATTCCTTCCCACCTGACTGGACATATTCTGAAGCTTTAATTGTGTTTCTTTTTGACGACTATGACTCAACTGGAGTTTTACAATCAAATATTCATGAGGCATGGACAACCAAGTATTCTTCAACAATGAAAAATGATGTACGATACATTGTAAGTGATTGTTTTGAAGCATATCCATTTCCAAATCAAGAGATAAAAGATATTGGCACGAAAACAAAATCTTACTTTAAAAAGCGAAATGAAGTCAAAAGTCATCATCAAATCGGACTAACAAAACTGTATCGATTATTTCATACCAATGATGAATTGGAGTTAACAATATTAAAATTAAGAGAACTCCACAAAGAAATGGACGAGGCAGTTTTAGCCGCTTATGGTTGGCAAGACATCGATCTTCGCCATGATTTCTACGAAGTAGATTACCTCCCAGAAAACGACAGAGTTCGTTACACCATTCATCCAGAAGCGCGTAAAGAGGTGCTAAAACGTCTATTAATGCTGAACCACGAACGCTACGAAGAAGAAATAAAACAAGGACTTCACAAAAAGAAAGATGTACTCGCTTTTTATGCCCAAAGAAATGAGGATCTTCCTGCAGACGTAAAATTCAGTGATGCGAAAAGCAAAAAACCAGCTAAGAAAAAAGCTAAAACAAACAAGGTCGCAGAACCACAAATCCAATATGGTTTATTCGAAGAAACAGCCATCAATGAGATTGGTATCAATAGCAAAGTGCACATCAAAAATTCGAGCGGAGATAACTTTAAATATCACATCCTGAAATCAGCCCGAAAAGATGCCTTCTCGGAAGATTACAAACAAATAAACCCCACCACCAGGCTCGCCGAAAATATGCTCGGTAGAAAAACAGGTGATAAATTCCAGTTTGGTGGTGTTGGTTATGAAATAATTGAAGTGAACTAAAAACAAAGAATTCCAAAGGAACTCTATTTATTGAAATTAAACGTTAATTTGTATACGTAAATAAACAAACCGATGGAAGAGGACGAAACAACAAATGATTTGGAACCAAACGTTGAAATTGAAGAGGAAATAATTGATGAAGAAACAGGTTTGATCGAAAAACCTTTCGATCCAACCTTGATCAATATTGAAACGAAAACGCCGTCTTTAGACACATTGATCAAGCGAATTCGATCTCACTCCGTTGAACTCGATACTGAAAATTACTTTCAGCGTAAGGATGACCTTTGGGACAAACAACAGCAAAGTCGATTGATTGAATCAATCATTATTCGTTTCCCATTGCCCGCATTTTTTTTCGATGCCTCGGATGACAATAAGTGGCTTGTCGTAGACGGATTACAGCGCTTGAGTAGTATTCGAAATTTTTGCGTGGACAAGACCCTAAAACTAACGAACCTCGAGTTTCTATCTCAGTTCGAAGGAAAATACTGGGATGATTTACCAATGGACATTCAGCGCGTAATTGAAGAGTCCCAAGTGGTGATTTACAAAATCATGCCTGGCACTCCAACCGATGTAAAATTCAATATTTTCAAGCGAATCAATACGGGAGGTTTAATATTGGAGGCTCAGGAAATTCGACATGCGTTGTTTCAAGGTACACCTTCTAAATTCATCGCTGAGCTGGCCAAGAACGAAGCTTTTTTAGAAGCCACTCAATGGAGAATACGCACCGACAGAATGCTAGATCGAGACTTTGCCAATCGTTTCTTGAGTTTCTATTTATTCGGATTCGAAAATTACACCGATTTAGATTCGCACATGAGTAAAGCAATGGCTGAATTGTACAATAAAGACGAACAGCAACTTGATGCTATTCAAGAAGCCTTTACCAAGGCAATGGATACCTCAAGACTAATATTTGGAAACGAAGCCTTCCGCAAAATTTACAAACCTTACAAGCGTTTACCTCCCATTAACAAAGCACTATTCGAAGTGCTTTCCACCCAGCTTTCGCTGCTTTCAGATGATGAAAGGGAAGAACTCATTCTACGCGGGGAAGATTTTAAGGGGGCACTTCGACTACTCCTAGCAGAAGACCCTACATTCTTTGATTCTGTTACAAGTTCAACAGGTACAAGAGGACGTGTTTTAACGCGTCATAGAGACATTCTTACAATTATACACGATACTTTATCATGATTCAATCAATTGAAATAAAGAACTTCAAATCAATAAAGAAAAAGTACTTTCCTTTAAAGAATTTGAATATTCTTCTTGGGCTAAATGGAATGGGGAAATCCTCTTTTATTCAGAACCTATTGGCATTTCGCCAGTCACGAGATTTACTAACGGGACGCTTCGATTTGAATGGAGACTATGTCAATATTGGATCTACAAAAGATGCTTTGTATCAGTATGCTAGCAAAGATCCGTTCTCGGTAAACCTAAAATTTTCATCGTTGCATTTAAATATGCAATTTAATTACCACCCTGAGGCCGACTATTTTACAACGGACGAAATCGAAGACACGTTCAAGGACGAAAAGGAAGTTTCAACACAATTTTCAAATGAAGGTCTATTCAATCGTAATTTTCAATACTTAAACGCAAATCGAACTGGTCCAAAATCGATTAATGATAAAAACTACACACAAGTTATTGAATTAAGAAACCTTGGGAACGATGGACGATATACTGTTCACTACATTGAATCATTTGGAAATGACACGATTGAATTCAAGAATTTAATCCATCCAAAATCAACGGTGAAAGATGAAATCACAGGGAAAGATTTTGTGAATGATACGCTAATTAATCAGGTTAATTTATGGATGGGGGAAATTTCTCCCAACGTAAATATTAAAACCACTAGTATTTCCTCTGACAATGTATTGTTAGAATACGTTTTTAAGCAACCCAACTTTGGTAACACAAATCGTTTCAAGCCAGAGAACGTTGGTTTTGGCATTAGCTATGGATTACCTGTTGTTGTCGCCTTGTTAAAAGCAAAGCCTGGAGACTTACTGATTATTGAAAATCCTGAATCGCATATCCATCCGAGAGGTCAAGCCGAACTTGGAAGAATGATTGCTTTGGCAGCGATGAATAATGTTCAAATCATCGTGGAAACTCATAGCGATCATTTGTTGAATGGAATTCGAGTAGCTGTCAAAGAGAAGGAAATAGATAAGGATAAAGTGAAATTATTTTATTTTGAAAAGGTTATTGAAACGAGTGAGCAATATGCTAAAATAACAGATATTGAAGTTGATGAAAATGGAGAACTCAGCGAATATCCGAAGAATATGCTTGACGAATGGAGCAACCAATTATTTAAACTAATGTAAAGATGGAAGTTTTCTTCAATGAATTATCGACACTTCCAAAATTCGATTCAATTACCTCCGCACGAAGTAAAATCATTGAATTACTTGAAACGATGAAACAATTGAAGACGCAAGAATTCAATGTTCTTAGAGCTCCTAATAATTTCTTTGCCATTGAATTATTTTCGGGATACAGTTTTGCCAATTTCGTTCATGACCCAGAAGTGAGTCCTATCTTAAGAATACTACTTCAATCTATCGTGAAAAATCCATTTATCCCGAACGAAAACTCATATGAAGCAGAGGTCTTTGTTCTAAGTAAATTTGAAACACTCAATTGTACAGGTAAACAAACATCTCCAGAAGGTATTGCAGTTGCATATGTAAACAGCTCCCCTACACTAAGTCTTGCGAATTGCAACCAATTTTCCCAACCGGTTCTGGAGTTAACCGTAGTAAATGAACTGAATGAATCTTCAATTGAAGAGGTTCAGAATTTTTGGAACCCCGATAGTGTCAGAACCTGGGCCGACGGTCTCATTGGTCAATTAAAACTTGACTCAAAGGAAAACATATTAAAGATCTTTCCAGAGAATAAATACGAATTCGACTCTAGAGCCATGAATGAGTTTTTAGATTGGCACCGAGATGATCCAAGGTATCAAAAAAGAATAAGAGAATTGATTCTTGATATTAATGAGTTCCCATTTGTTGGAGGTAAGGGGCTTACTGAAACCTTAGGTGGCGGAAAAGCATCCAAGCGCATTGTTAAAAAAGACAGAGTTGTTTACACATATACTCAATCAAAAATTACCATTCACAGTTGTAAAGGTCATTATGACGATACATGAAGCTCAAGATAAAATGAATCCAAAATCACTTTAAACAAAAAAACTTCGCGAGGTTATCGTGTGTCCCAAAATCTGCTCGCTTCGACTCCATCCCTTTGGAATCAGCATCATCTAAAGCCTACAAAACAAAAACCCCGCCGAAGCGAGGTAGTTGTGGTCCCACATGGGCTCGAACCATGGACCCCCTGATTATGAGTCAGATTTTTCAACACCTGTAAAATTTAGAAATACTCGAAAGTCGTCTATTTATCTTTATTTAACAGTATTCTCTAAATGAGATTTCAGGACATTTGCGTATTTTTCAGGTATAAAGCACGCAAATAAACACGCAATTATTATGGCTAAAGTTAAACTAAAACTCGATCAACGCAAAAATTGTATGCGCCCAGATGGGACATTTCCGTTGGTTTTATCTTTATCTCATAATTCGAAAACTCGAACCATTTCTCTCAAACAGTATCTTCAACCAAAGCAATGGGATCAAAGTAACTTAACACCAATTGATATTCCCTATCACAAAGCTATTGGTATTCGACTTAGAGCTAAACTCTCCAAAGCAGAATCTCTTATTGAAGAATTGAAGTTTGAACTATCCCAAATGAGTATTTCTGTCTTAAAAACAAAAATTGAGGCGGAACTCTTATCCAATGAATCAACGACTGTTTCGCAAAAGACCAGTTTTGTCACACGAAAAACGAATACAGCATCACTCACTGATTATTCTATGCGAAAGGTTCAGCGCTTTCGAGATTCGTCTAAACATGGAAGTGCCGATGCTATTGAAACAGCCATCCGATCATTGGAACGATTTACGAATACTCATAATATCAAGTTTGCTGAAATTGATCTTACATTTTTAAAAGACTTTTGCGCGTTCTGCTATGCTCGCGGAAATAAACCGAACACCGTTGGAGCGTACTTGCGACAGGTAAAAGCATTGTATAACGAAGCTATTGAAGAGGGTTTGATCAACGAAGAGGTTTACCCGTTCCGAAAATTCAAAATGCCCAAAAGTCCAAAGACGAAAAATCGAGCGTTGAGAATAACTGATATTGATAAACTACGCTCATTGGATTTGAAGCCTCACTCGGCAATCTGGAATGCACGCAATTATTTCCTATTCATGTTTAACAATATGGGGTTAAACTTTATTGATCTCGTTCAGTTGAAGAAATCGCAATTGATTCAAACGGAGTATGATTCCGATGGAAATCTCATTTCTGGTCGCATTCGTTACAGTAGAAGTAAAACTCAAAAGGCTTTCTCTATAAAAATGACTGACGAGTCGATTTCAATTCTGAACAGTTACGAAATAGATACAAAGAATGAAGATGATTTTTTGTTTCCCATGAGATACGAAAACTCTGAACAAGGCAGAAAACGGTATCGTCAACAGAGAAAACGTGTAAATCGAAAAATGAGAGAATTAGCGAAATTGGCACACATCGATGAGGAACTCACGACTTATTATGCAAGACACTCTTGGGCGACAATTGCAAAACGAAAGATGATTCCAGTGTCTTTGATTTCAGAAGGACTCGGCCACTCCAATCTCAAAACAACTCAGATCTATTTGGATTCCTTTGATGATGATGCTTTGGATGATGCGAATGCGAGTATTGTTGAATCTTAAATTTTAACGATAGGAATTCGTGATCTTCCTTTTTCAGAGATCACGGTAATGAAAAATAGTCCTGACTCTGAACCCAGAGTCACTACAACTTCTGATGAATCCGTGTACGATTCACTCTGAATAGTTTGACCAAGTGGATTCATAATTTCAACTTTAACTTCTCCAATTTGATCATGAAACTGGACTGTTACATTATCGGCTGTTGGGTTAGGATGGATTGTCCAGTTGAATGTTTCTCCCAATTTAAATATGCCCACTTGATTGATTGCTTCGCAAGAACTTGTATCTACACAGCCACTGTCATCAATTTGAACGGCATAAAGTCCATTTTGCTGAGCCACAAAGCTCGCACTCGTTTCTCCTGAAATTTGAGCAAAATTGTTGTCACAATCAAGCCACTGGTAGGAGGACATTCCTAATGGAGCGACCAATTCGGGATCATTGTTGGTGATGGTGGTGTTTACGGTGTTGATGGTTAAATCAAGTGTAACGATTGAATCGCAGCCGAAAGCATTGGTAAGTAGAAATGTCGATGTGTCATTATCGCTGTAATAGGTTAATCCATCGATCCACGTATATTCAAAGCAGGCCGTTACTTCGTCGGTTGATTGACTTGGAGGATTGATCGTTAAATCGAGCGTAACTGTGGAATCACAACCGAATGTATTTTGGAGAACGTAAGTCGCGGTGTTGTTGCTCGAAGTATAGGTGTTTCCGTCGATCCATGTGTAAGATTCACAGGCGGAGATGACGTCGGTTCCTGAGTTTGAATTTACTATTGTCAAGTCTAACGTCACAATTGAATCGCACCCTTGTGCATTCGTTAATATCCATTGCGCGGAGTTGTTGGAAGACGTGTAGGTATTGCCGTCGATCCATGTGAAATTGTTGCACGCTGCATGAACATCGGTATCGAATGTTGGCTGAAGAATGGTTAAGTCTAACGTCACGACTGAATCACAGCCTTGTGCATTCGTTAGCACCCATTGCGCCGTATTATTGGAAGAGATATATGTGTTTCCATCCAGCCAAGTATACGACTCGCACGCTGAGACAACATCCGTACCAGAGGTTGGTGTATTGATTGCAAGATTCAAAGTAACAACTGAGTCACAGCCTTGATTGTTCAACAGTGTAAACGTTGCAGTGTTGTTGTTGGCCGTATAGGTGTTGCCATCAATCCAAGTGTGACTATTACAGGCAGTAACAACATCAACGCCAGCCGTTGGAGTCAATAAGGTTAGATTCACCGTATCTGACGAAACACATCCGTTAGTGTCAGTCACTTCAACAAACCAATCTCCAGCGGTTGAAGCGAAGAGCGAATTTGTACTGCCTAAACCATTGTTCCAGTCATAAACTACGAACCCGGTAGGAGCAACAAATTCGATGGAATCTCCTATGCAAACCTCCTGATCGCCACCAAGATCAATCATAGGCAAAGAATAAAACATCACATGCGCCGTATCTTTGTTTGAACAGCCATTGACATCTGTAACTTCCACAAAATAGTCACCCGTGGTTGTGACCACAAGAGAGTCAACATTTGCCAATCCATTGTTCCAATCATACGTCGCGTATCCTGTATCTGCGTATATGGTAAAGGATTCTCCCTGACACAAGGTATCTCCCACAATGCTGATGTTCGGCAGCGGGTTTTCCTCAATGATAATGGTATCAGACTTGGCAGCACAGCCATTCGTATCCTGAACAGAATAATAATACGAACCGATTGCATTTACCACCAAAGAATCTGCTGTGCTCAAGCCATTGTTCCAGTTATAGTTAAATGGTCCTGAATCGGCAAAGAGTGTTGTTGAATCGCCTTGACAAATATTGAAATCCGCGCCCAAGGTGGAAAGTATTGGCGATGAAACGTACACGACAGGAATCACGGAAGACGTATCGACGTTGTAACCATTTGAAACGATGCATCGATAATCTCCTGCATTTGGCATCGTTCCAAGAATCGTGAGAGAATCTGCTGTAGCACTGGGAATGTCTGTTCCATTAAATTGCCACTGGAAGTTAATTGGAGGTACGCCACCCGTAGTGATTGAAATAGTAACGCTATCTCCTGAACAAATGACTGCGTTCTGTGACGTAGTCAAAACTTCGGCCTCGAGGAAAACTTCGTATGCTCCAATATCGACTGTATCGAGAACTAATCGCGCTCCTCCTCCTAAATCGGTTGAAGGAAGGTTAAGTCCAAGTGTGTCCGGTGTTCCTGCATTTAGACAGGGAGAGTTGCTTCCAATGCGCCAATCGGCATTGAGTCCGTCAAACAAGTCTCCAGCTCCTGAGGATGGTGCGATAAACTGTGGAACCTGATTAATATTGTTTGTATAAACCGGAGCTGGACCAGTACCGTAGTTAATACTGGATAGTCCCCCTTCGATATTGCAGTGCGTGAAAGATGCACTGGACGGATTCCAGCCGTTGTATTCAATAGATCCATTGTAATAGGTGCCGCCTCCAACATTTCCTTTAAAAATACAATTGATAAAATCGGAATTCGACCCCGAAGTAGTTGCCATAATTCCAATAGCCGGCGTCACTTGGTTGTTCACGAAATTGCAATTGGTATAGGTCGCTTGGCAAGAATTTGTAATCGATGCAACAATACCTTGATTATTCGCGAACAGGCAATTTTTCGCGTTACCGATACAGTTTCCAGATAGGACTATTGTGGCACTCGATGTGTTATTTGTAAAGGTGCTATTTTCAACATTAATGGTACAATTGTCCGTTGCATAAATTGCCGCTCCTGACTGTGATACCGAATTGGCGTGAAAGGTTTCATTCTCCAGATTTATTTGACTGTTATTCAAAAGGTAAAATGCGCCACCTTTATCCCCGCCATTCCCAGTGTAATAATTACCGTTAAAGTTTGAATTGGTGTACGACTGAAAAAAGGCCACTGCTCCATCATCACCTGAAACGTTATTTATAAAGGTATTATTGGTAACCGTAAGAAATGCATTGCCTGCCCAAAGGACAGCCCCGTCATAGGTGGATGTATTACCTTCAAACGTATTTCCATCTAGCGTGAATGAACAGAAGCTCCAGCAATGGATGGCTCCACCAGTTAGAGCGTCGTTGAATGAGATAATATTATTCGATAAAATAGGATTTGCTGGCGAACTTATAGTGAATGCCCCACCATAATTGTCGGCACTATTGTGAATGATCGTATTCTCCTCAAAAACGCATGATCCGGTCCCAGAAATAGAAAAGGCACCTCCGTTGTTCTGACATGTATTGTACTGCACCAAATTATTCTTGAATATTGCGCTGGTATTCCCAAAAAATGCACAACCCGCTCCAAATGCCTGACCGTACTGAAGTGTACAATTCTCAATTCTAACCTTACTGAAATTTGTAATTCGAAAAAGTCCCGTTCCTTTACCGTACTCGATCGTACAATATTCGAAAATCGTACTATCACTAGCAACATTCACGGAGTCCATGAAAATGCTCTTCCAACCGCTTACCTGATTTTGCGCTGTGAAGGTAATTGGATCCAATGAAGTACCTGAAGCCAGAACGTTTCCTTTGATTCGCAACCGTCCTGTAGCACCAAACTGTATGATTGTCCCAGGTTCTACCGTCAACGTCTGGCCGTCTTGAACGACAATCAGTCCTTGCACTTGGTAGGGAGAATTGGCCGCTGTCCAAGTACCACTTACATTACCCGCAGGAATGGCTGTTTGGGCAATTGTAAAGGACACACTTATCAAAAGGAATACTATCGAAAAGATTTGCAGTTGCATTTTTCTACGTTCCATTAAAGTTAGTAATTCCACAATTGTAAGAAAGAGAAAAGGCCACAATCAAAACAGATTACACAATTCTACTGAATCTGTTTCAATATTGTAAATCGACTATTCTTACTATAAAGAAAATTCATTCCTTTTGAGGTTGACTAATCCTGAACTATTTTCTACATCCACACGGAAACGATGATAAATTGGCTCACCAGTCGCGTCTCTTTTAGGAAGGGTACTCGAACCTAAGGTAGTATCAAAGAGATCGACATTAACCAAAACATCGTTGTTATGAACATTTGGATCGATTTCATGAATCATTTTCCAATTTCCCTGCGTGTTCTGTTTGTACAATCTATATATTGCGTTGTATGTAGATTGAAGAAAGGAAATGTTCACATTCGTTATTTCTAATGGACTGCCAGATGGCGGATCATGATGGAAACTAAGATCTGGCGCAACTGGATTCAAATTATCAACCACATTGATCAATGCAACATTCGATGATTTCGAAGGTATCATTTCTAAAGAACCTTGTTCATTAGAAATTTCTCTCAAGGCCACAATACGGTAGAATAATGGCTCTCCGAAAAGTGGGAAAGTCTTATCTGAGAAATCGTCAATTAAATCATACCCAACTCCAATTGTTCTAACCAGATCCATTGTTCGAACGCTTAGGGCTTTTTGAGAATCAATTGTTCTGTATAATTTAAACTCTTTAATATTTTCAGATTCCTGAAATTCATTTAATTCAAATAAAATAGAATTTTTCTGAGAAGTCCCTGGAACTTTTAGATTCGTTACTACTTTTCTTATTTCAGGAGCTTCAGCCGGTCCACTATTCACCAATTGAATTGGGCCACTTACAGGGCTTCGGTCGCTAACAGCTAGTGTGTTTGAAAGCTCTACAGCAAAGTAGAAATAGATATTGGAAGCGGCTCCATCCAATGTATAGTCCGTAAATCGCACGAACCTATCATTTGTTAGATCTTCATACCCCGTATCTCCATCTTGCAAAATCGTTCCGCCTCCATTCTTCTCATATCGGAAAGCCATTGGCCATGGATCAAACTCAGGATCATCTTTCGTGTAGCGAGCACCAGTTTGCGGGTTGCGCAGCACAGGTTCTCTTCCAGTAGTTTGGAATTCCGTATCCTGCAATTGCTTATAAATTGCTGGGATTTCCGTTAGCGGAAGGAAGGCACCATCAATACAATCTTTGGTAATTTGAAAGTACGTTTGCGTAACGAGACCTATCGCCGGATTTGAATCCGTATATGAATAAGTGTCCGCAAAATCATAAGGTTGCGTTTGCTGCTCTTGTTTGGTTGGGAATGGTGCCTCAACCACCGTCGGGTCTGCATGAGGAATCAAATACCCATCATTAGATGGCATTGGAAACCTGTAACCTCCTGGTGTATACTCTTTGAAAGTGTTGGTGATAGTGTCAATATTCATGTTCACTAAATCATTCCATCGATCCTGCATGAAATCAACGTCGGGACTTGTTAAACTAGACAGTTCATCGAGAATCTCATCAACGTGAGCAGGTTCATACAACTGATCTAAAATTCTTCGCTCGTTTGCACGGTAAAAAATCAACGCGAATGGATTGTCTACCTGAACATCAAACGTATATGTCGCCTTTCCATAAAAATTCGGTCGTGTTGCGAACAATGGTCCCGTTGGAACACCCGGTGCCACAAGTTCACGTATTTCTCGTGCCAACAATCCAGCTGGCGGCGTCATGTACGATGCCAATGCAGTTGGGGTGATGGTTGAATCAATAGAGCGTGCTGCCATGTACGATGTGCGCGTTCCTTCCCCATCGCTAGGCAAGATATTGTCATTGATAAACAATCCTGCGCTTTTGTACACGTACACGCGGTACGAAGGGTGGAAGTTAATTATCGACACGGTTCCAGTTTGAATTGGCGTGTAGCCGTCCAATGGCGTAAAATCGCTTCCAGTCAAGACAAAATCATTGTTTGCGTCGCGCTCCAGACCAAACGTTGCATCAAATGCCGTGAGTACTGTAACGCCACCGGATTCTTTGATCTTCCACACGACCAGACGCTTCATTTCGTTGTTAGCGTCTAGAACGCGAACTGTTCCTCCAACGTAATCAACGATTGCATTCGGATCTCCATTCGGGTGTGCAGGAAGCAGTTCTGTATCAAAGGTAATCGTATAAACGCCTGTCGGCACCTGCGCTGGTCCTCCTGCCGGCACATACGACATAATGTTCGGATCAGGATCGGCGATATCGACGATAGTACCACTTCCGGTAAGTCCTCCGATGTCAAGCGTTTCTGTCGTTCCATCGCTGTGAGTTACCAATTCTGTATGCGAACTAAATTGCTCAATGGATACTGTTGCTGCCAATTGCTCATCCCAGCTAGCTCCGCTATCGAGATTTTCTGCGATGAAAAAGCGTTGATCCTCTTCCGGACTGATCCATGATTCTGTGGTAGAGAAGATATTGTTGTTGTTCACATCTTGCGACGCGGTAACGCGCTTCTGCTTTAATTTAATTTCAGGATTGGTTCCCGAAGTGATGATATCCAAAATCTCGAATGCCTCACCGTCTATCGTTAATCGTGCACCGATAAAACGTGCCACATCTAGACTGTCAATTACCGGAGTTACCACCTGGTTGACGCTTGCGTTCAAATAGCCTGTTGTTTTGACCGTCACAGTCTTAGCAACAGGATCTTCGACAATTGCTCCAGCACCGCTATCAATTTTACCCTGCACAATCAACGGTGACGATTGTCTCCAAAACAACTCTACACCATCGGCAGTTTGATAGGCTTTGTTGTGCACTTCATTCCAGTCGAATGTAATACGCACGTAGGTTTTATCCGCATCCACAATTGCATCCAGATCATCTTGCTCCTGTTGGGTTGTAAAGATCAAAGGCGCTTCTTCCTGAATCAATTGCACATTGAAATTGGTTGGCGGTAACAAGGTGTTCACTGGAGGGAAAGTTGTATAATCTGTTTCTTCCTTATTGCTGATTTGCGAAACGCGCGAGAACCAGTTGATACTGTAAAGTGCATAATGGTGCTCGCCTTCTGTTGTTTCCTCGTGAATGTAGACACGTTCACCAGCTGTTAGTGGAATTCCAGTTACTTCTGGAAGTCCTCCCAAGTCCTGCCAACTAGGATCGTTCGTGATTTCCGGTCGATTGAACGGATTGCCATCACTAATTAGCGATTCTGCATATTCCAATCCGAGCAAAACGGCAACCGACTGACTGCAAAGACTGAACTGGGTTGAATTTTCGAAAAACGTTTCCAATTCTTTCTCGAACTGGAATTCTTCTCTGTTGATTTGGATGTAACGGGACGCTCCATACGGATTATATCCTTGCTCATCAGTGAGTAATGTAGGTGAGCCTGTGTGATTATCGACATAAATTCCATAAGTGACGGGTTTTTGCACTGGTACCGGTGGTAATTTGTGGTCTTCTTTCGATATCGGAGGCGTCATGTAATAATGCTGAACGGTATCAGGTGCTTCCTGCTCCAATTGTGCCTCCGTCACATAATGCATTAGGTAGACAAACTGTTCTTCTTCACTCGATGTGTCGTTAAAGTCAATGTGCCCCAATCCCAGCATTCGTGCCACGTGATAATCCAACGAAACAAAATTCAGCATATCCAGATAACTAATATCCATCGAGGAATCGTTCGCAATTGGATCGTTGTTAGTATGCGTTACTACTGCTTTCACGTCTGTGATACTAGTATCTAAATATGTAACCACAGCCTCCTTCAACCCTTCGGTCATAGTCCAACGTGATTTATAATTATCCACATTTACACGGAATTCGCCAACGGCATTTACATCTGGCTCGTTGTACTTACGCCATTTACCATCTAAATTGTAAAGGGTGTCGTCCTCCAATCGCTTAAAAACAGATGCATTCGTGTCGGTATTCCCATCGTCTAGAGCAAATTGATTTATATACGACCAGGCTCCTTCAATATTCTTCCCATAAATGAAATCATCGTAGGCGATTAATCGAATTTTAGTCGGCACCGAATCTCCATCGTAATCAAAACGGAGCGCATCCACATTGTCACAGAAAATGGTTTCATTCGTTGCAAAAGTGAGTACCTTTCGTGTTGAAACTTTTCGAGTCTCAACATCCAATGGATCACTAATTTTTACGGTCTCGACACGCAGGTTACTCGCCCCTTGTCCAAGAGTAAACTCAGCAGCAAAAAAGAGCTTGTCAACAATTCTAACCGTTATTATACCAAGGTAATTACTCACAAAATTTGCAGGCGAAGTGCTTGGGTTGTGGTTTACCCGAGTCATATCGTATTGAGCGCGATTCTCAAAAGTAACTTCAACATCTGTTGTAAATGATGGATCCGCAGCAATCGGCTGAAAACTGTTGTAACGCCATACACGGTCGAGTCCTACTTCAGTGATAACATCAGGCACAACGGAAAAATTTACATCAACATAATAAGCCATGTTGAACGGTGTCTTGAAAATACGCACGTAATCGTCCTCTCGATTATAACCTATGTTTGTTGGATAAGATCCTCCGGCAGCCGAATAATCTCCCTTTGGAAGATGTGTTTCACCAAGGTTACGTAGTAAATCCCATCGTAAATGGAACCCCTCAACGGAATCATCAGATTGATCCGAACCAGCAGCATCCAAATAAATGTAAGGCGATTGAAACATGACGTTCCCTTCTAATTGCAATGATGTAGATGGACAAATTCGATTCTCAACGTAAGTCAAGTCGGACGAAGACATTTCCTCACTACTCACCGTCATTTCTGGAGCTGGCAGTTTTCCCACCCAATCGGATGAGTCTAGTTGCTCAGAAATACCCCGTGGTGACTCTAGCGTAACGGTAGAACAAGATTCAAAGTCTTTATTTGTGTGGGCTATCAATAATGAATCAAGTTCACTCTCATTCTGGTACCCCACTACTGCCACTTCATCATCAATTGTACCGTCATTCAAAATATCGAGTAGAATGGTCGTTCCCTGAATATCTAATTCTTTCTCCCATTGTAAAGTTAAAGAAGAATCGAACTTGCAGACTATCGACTTCTGTTGTTGTTTCGAGTATTGCAGAACGTAATAAGCGGTACTTGTTTTAATAATGCGCTTGGGACCAGTTTCGTCTCCTGAGAAATAATCAAACGAAGAAACGGAATGCGTAGTATTATTGGGGTCAATAATGCCGATAAAACTCGCCTGCTTATGAATGTCACCAATCACCACAAGGGTTTTGGCATCTCTACGCACAAGATCGACTATTTGATGGGAAAACTGATGCTTGTATAATTTTGCCCAGTTTTGCGTTAAGTTACTATCGAAACTGAAAATGAAAGACTGAAAGTCGTTCACGGTTGTTCCTCCGTACACCAATACTCCACTTCCATCGCTCTTAACGTCATGAACCATTTGATTGGAATGCGTTGCAATCTGAACAGTTTTAAGAACAGTTCCTGTACCATTGATTTTCACCAGTTCAACGCGCTCATCAGCTACTGCATGTTCGTACCAGGATGTAAAAAAATACGTGTCTTTCTCCGATTTAATTAATCGAATGTTCTCCTTTGTATTAGTCTGAGCATAAGACTTACACCAAAGTACGGAACCCGTGCTACTTACACGAGCAATAACAGTTTTATTTCTGGCAGCACTTAAAACCAAGGAGCCATGTAGTAGAAAGTCACCATTATCGGCACGAACCCCCGTTTTAAAAAATACCGTATTTTTAAGAATTGAATACTGCTTCGCCATTTGTAAATCTCCATTTCCATTGGTTTTTACAAAAAGTCCACTCTGAGAAACCTGCCCAACACCAAATAGTGCATCAGACAGAGAATCATCAATAATTCCAAGAAGCTTTGAGCTTGCTACGTTATCATATAATTTTACAAAAAATCCCATTTTGTTCAGTGTTTGTTGGTAAGTCCTTTTAGGACAGGTACGTGAATGATATAATTTCTGTTTGAACAATGTCGTAATCAACACCATTGTACTGTTTGTACTTGAAGGTAAATTCAAGTACATCCGAATTACTCAGCCCGAGATTCATTGACCCATTAGTGATAAATATTGAGGATAAATCTTTAGAATATAGATACTCAAAAGTTCCTCCCGCATTTACCGTCATTTGAATACAACCTGAGAGTTCCGTAGAAGGTAGCTTCGGATCATTGAAGGGTTCTGGGTTTTTCACTAGAATACCAATCACATTTCCTGAATTTGTATCCTTGATGACGTTGAACTCTGTACTGATTGGAGCTTCCATGGCTTGCATTTTCAGCGCGCCTTCAAGCAATCGGTTGTACGGATGACCAAACTCTTGACGCAATGCATCATCGGTTGGTACTGTATCTTGTACCACGGTGATTGCCGTAGCCAGGTCCGCTGGATCAATCGCGAAACCATCATAAAAGATAGCCTCTCTGGTCGCTCCTTCCGTTTGAGCAGCCCCCTCTAGCTGCCAGCTTCCTACCTGATCAGTAAAATTGGCATAACGTGACGTTTGGAATCCATATCGAAGAATCTCGCGAGTCTCGAATTCTGTTTCCGGGAAGCGTTTGTAACTCAAGTTAAAGACTGCTGTGTACAATTTCAATGGTTTCAAGGTCGGCAATTGGAAATTCGCCACTGGATACTGTGGATCGATCACGGTTGTTGTAGAACAAGGCATTCCATTGGTCATCATGTTGTTGAGAATCGTGACCTCCTCACTAACCAATGGCAATTCACTCAAGGTCCAGGACAGCACTCCGTCAGAATTCGTTGCACCTTCTTCAATCGCTGGATCTAAAATGGTCACTTTGAACTCAATGTCCAACTGAGGCAATCCTCCGAATGGGGACCAATTGTGGAACATTTCGTATACATAATTTTGTGTGTAGTACAACAACAGTTTCGGATCTTCGAAAAACAATGGCTTCGCGTTGATCAGTTGTCCATCCGCGTTAGGGTAACATTTCGGGAAATCGATATAGTAGAGCAAATTCTTTAATTTGAATTCGTCCTCACTTCCTACTGTTTCCAATGCTTGGTAGTCAGGCACCATGTCGTTGATTCCAGCATCATTGCGATACTTGTGGAAGTGCCCAATTGGTCCCATTGTTCTAAACCCATAAACAGCAGTGTTGTTGTGCTCGGTCAAATAACCACCACCTTCACGATTCAGCTTATCTTTAGTGGTAATTTGAATCGCGTAATTCGTATCCGGTCGCCAAATTGGTTGAATGGAACCGTTGAATGAATTGATGATTGTCTGCACTTCTTCTTCCACCTCTACCAAAGTTGGCATTGTTGCATTTATTAATGCGCTTTCTACATCAAGTGTACACACCGAATAAACGTAGGTCGCGCACATATCTGAACAATCGAAGGATTCGAAACATGTGCTAATATACACGGTCTCCATCGAACCGTCATTCATATTTAAATCGATCAAATATCCAGTACCATCTCCTCCAACAGTAAGATCTAATCGCGGATTGGTGAAGTTCTTGATAGCGTCAAAACTAAATGTAGAATTCGGCTGGAGCAATTGGAATTCAATCTCACAGGAGTAACCGCAATTGTCAACAATATTGATGATTAAACTGTTAGCTGTCTGCGCGACTGGTATCCAAGTTGGCGAGGGATTCTCGCACTGTCCCTGCCCTGCATACATCAGTGAATTCATCCATAGATTGTCATATGGAGACTGCGTTAATAATGTTGTTTTTGTAAGTTGTCGTCTCGAAGCCAAAACCTGAAGTAAGTTGATAAACTCCTGCCCAATTGCTGTTATCCCTTCAGTACATTCGGTCGGCTGTTGCGCACAGGTTCCTGCATCAACTACAATTCGATCGATTGGATTATTTGTATCGCTGTAATCTACAATCCCTGAATCCGTCGAAAGCACGGTTTGCGAACTAACGAGGACGAAACTGAATGTTGGTGCAGCCAATGTTCCTGGCGGTTGCAGATCTTGTTCTCTGCGATAGAAACTCACCGTTGCACCGTCGGTTACTGTCTGCAATTTCAGGGTGATGTCGGCTTTCGGTTCAGAGAAAATTATTTCCATGCTTTCGCCTGATTGAATCCGCACTGCCTTTGTTAAACTGAACGCACTGCGCGTCACCCAATCGCCATCACCAGAATTGATGCGCATAAGGAACTGTTCGTGCCAGATTAATTGGTCTTGTGGAATCAATGTCGCTCCCACCCCAGCATCAGGAATTTCGAACACTTCGTAATTGGTACAATTCATCTGAATCGTACCTGGCGGACAGAAAATTTCCTCAGTGGTAATTCCAAGATCTTCAACAACCACATCACCCGTGCCCATCGAAGTGTAACTCAACGGAGATTGTGCCATGATCCGTAATTTGTTGTGCAGATTCGCTGACTGGTATTGCCAGTAACCAGATTTCAACACTGTTAATGGAGTTGTTACGAATGGTGCCATCGACATTGGTGTGTTTGCAGCGTAGATATCGAAATCAACCCAAGCAGAACCGTTGTGATACATGATTTTGACGTCTTGCAAAAGATATTCGTGCTTCACACGATCAGATTTACCACGCTGCGGCGGCACATAATCAATGTATGAACTTCCCATGGTATTTCCCCCGAAATTGTTCAGAACGTTGGTCGATGGAAGCACACCATGTAAGAACTCTATATCGATAAAGGAGTCCATTGGGACGATATTTCCAATTAAATCATTGTCTGGATCTGCTGGGAGTGAAGTTCCTGCCCACAATTCAAAGGATTCTTGCGTTTGCATGTTGATGGCTTTGGCTGAATCTCTAAGGTTTTCTTTTAAGAGTGGTGTTTCACTCAAGTCAAGATCGTTTGTAAAAGTCCATGTAAAGCTGAATTCCGCGCAACGATCCTTCCTGAGTACCTTCACACATACTTTAACAGAGCCTGCAACGATAAATGGCTTCGCGGATTCCGCTGCGAGTGATGCAGCAGCACCGATGGAGAATCCAAAACCAAAGATGTAGAGTCCAGCACTACCCCCCAATTGGATGGATGCCCCTTTTTGTTTTGGACGTTTGCTGATTTTTCCTGCCACATCAAGGTAGGCGCTAAGTTCTGCACGTAACGGTCCAAATTTCTTTTCAACTTCGAACGACGCCCCTGCTCCGGTACTGATTCCATTCGAAGACAGCATAAAGTAGAAGTACGCATTGAAGAGATCCAGTAGGCGTACCTGAATACGTCGGCTTTCTGGTAAATCTTTACCGATATTGATGTACCATGCTCCGCTGTTGCCCCAGAAGAATCCCATTTCAATAAGTCCGTCAACTGTTGCGATTCCTCCTGGGTTGTCTCCATCATCTGGAATTTTGTAGTTCACTCCAAAGGCTGTTTCAACCGAATTACTCGTAATCGCGACCAGAGCGAAGAACGGTGGGTCTTGAGTGGTATCGAGTCCAATACGCTCTTTGAGAATTTGTCCCTGACCTTGTAGCAGGAATACTTCTGGTAGGCTCAACAAGAAAAATATTTTCGCGGAGAACGCTTTCCCACTGTCGGTTGCAGTTGCCAGCGAAACTCCAGCACCAAGGCTAAATCCATCCGTTTGTTCGAATTTCGATCCCTGAATTCCTTCTTTGTAATCTGGTTCGATTTTCGCCTTGTAGTATTTCCACCATGGTTCTGTCGGATCGACATTTGCGGCTTCTTTCGTTGCCACGTAGCGCTGTCCAACAAGTCCGCGAAAACCGTAAATACCAAGTCCAGTTGCTCCTAGAACAATTGGCGTGGACAGTTCCAATCCTACATCTATAAGGAAAGCTGGAACTTTAGGATTTAATCTCATCGCCGCGCTTCCGCCCATTTTCAATTTCGGCAAGGTGAAGTCTACCCCACCCTGATATTCGGTTCCGCTCGCGGTATCCTTCATAGCCAGGAAGCCTGATAACAACAAGGCGGCATCTTCCGGTTTGGCGTTTCCTGGAATGACGATATCGATGGCGATACTTTGGATGCGCATGTAGAAATGCAAATCACGACCCGCACTTTCATCTACATCTGAAGTCCAATACAAGGCTATTCCGTTACCACTAGCATCGACACCTCCTGGATTTACACTAATCCCGCCATCGAACGTTACGTATTTGTATTTACGCATTTCTGGCAACAAGGTATTGGAATTGGTTCTTTCTTGTTCATGCGACCCCATTCCAACAGCAGTTACGGACAGTTCCACAGGTCCTAACTTCAAGCTAACAGCCTTCGGAAGGGTAATTTTCCCTCCTTCAATTTCAATTTCACCGTCATCCCAAATTATAAGTTTTTTTATGTCGAGTTTGTCTGGAAGGAAATTGCCTATAGCACCACCAAGGTCCTCAAAATTAACTGCTCCAGAGATACCAAAGAACCAACGTCCATCCTCGCGCCCAACAAAAACACTGCTGAGTTCAATTGATAAGATGTCTTTGATCTTTATTGCTGTAATACTCTGGTCTTCGGATGCTGTTACTTTGAAGTCACCATCCTGACCGATGTGGACATTGATGTTAATTTCTGCTGGGTTACCAGCAGCGTCTTCAAACCCCGGTATCATTAATGTTCCGTTAATATTGGAACCGACAATCGCATTTTGTTGAAACGTCATGTCAAACGAATTGAAACAAGCCTTAAGCTTATCTCCAAATGTTTTACACAACCCAGCCCCTGTTGTTTCAAGCCCCACTGTTCCAGAGATTCCTCCAGTGCCAATCAATAAATTTCGACCGACGATTGCCCCCCCCGGAGGGCTCGTCGGATCATCTTTAATAAATGGAGGCAACCCAATTTCGAGGTACTCAACGAAGACTCCAATAAAATCATTTGGCCTTCCGTCTGCCGTTGCTTCTGGAATATTCGTTTCCTTAGAAAAATCCACCTTCGCATTAGTGAAACCAATGGTAAAACCTGTTTGCCCTATCTGAGCTTTAGGATAATCCCCCGGAAATGAAACGGTCGGACTTCCTGGATATCCTATTCCTCCTTCTGTGGAGAAATTAAACGAGTCGAAATCGAAATCTAAGCGAAGTAAAATTGCTTCATCATCTTCTACCGTTCCATCAGGTTTGATCGGAACGAGAACATTTCTAGGAAACTGAAATGCTAAACTTACATCTAACTCAGCTTGAATTTTTGGGATGAAGAGTTCCTTGACACGCTCAACAGCACTTGTTCCTGTTTTAAATGCAAACAGCTGATCAATATTATCCAATATGTCTTCAACTTCTCCTACCTGATCAAGAATCTTAAAAACTAAATACGCAAATGAAGATGCGGCAGATTCAGCTGAGTTAAATATCGAATCGGTCAATTCTCGAATCGCCATCTCAGGATCATTTAGTAACGGCACTGGTATTTCATTTATTGTACCAGCCAAGTCATTTACCTCATTCAACATGGCAACGAGCTCAGCAATACTTCCATTTTCGGTAAATAGGTCAATTATCTGCTCTAGCAATTCGGAAATTTCAATATCTAAAATTTCCAGTAGCATATTAAAAAAAGCGAATGGCTCGGCGCTAAAACTATCTAATGAGAAATTACTTACATACTTCAGAATTTCCTGTTCGTACGTCACTGAAATCGGAATAATCGTTTGAGTTGGGTCGCTTGGATCAGGATTGAAAAGCAGTTTAAAATCGGTTCCGGGGATACCTATTCCCAATTCCTTAAACGCTACGATTACCACATAGAAACTTCTAGTATCGCCAGATGGAGATTTCTCAACCTGAAATTCCTTTACAAAAACTCCATCGAGCAAGTTTTCCAACCCGTCCTTAATGAACCCGAGTTGTTCTGGCAATGACTCAAGCGTGACAACGTCTGAAAGTCTTGGATATGATTTATTTAAGGTAGACATAACTAGTTCATTTATGGTCGGCGCACATTGCGTCGAAATGGGTTAAATTTATTTGCTGGTGCATCAATCTTATCGATTGATCTTCTCCTGTTAATCTGAGATTAAGAAGCAGACAAGCATTATCTATTTTCGTGACTCTTTTCATGCGATCTTAGACTCCGAATTCTGTTAAGTATTCATCGATGTAGAACAAGCCTATTTCTGGATTCCTCAAGAATATTCGAATCAGCACTTCAGCTAGCGATGCATTAGGATCCACATTCAAATGACCGTTTGCACTAATAATACTTCCCTGAAGTGTATGAGCAGGGTCTTTTAAGTAGCTATATGCCTCAAACGCACCGCTATCGTGTGTATCTGTCAACATCGTAAATAACTCCTGATAAACACTAAAAGATGGAGGTGCAAAGCCGTAAGCTATGTTGCATTCATTCACAACCAAACTGAATTGCGTATCGCTATCTACATGTCCAAATGATTGATCACTGGGCACTAACTCATTGAGGTAATTACTACTTGCTCTTCCTCCGCTCAACCAACCGTTAGCTCCAATAAAAATGACACCTGCTGCTTCGTCAACTGTGATAATATCTGGGTCGGAAACATTTCCAGGATCAAGCACTTCTTGAATGTACAAGTAGTCCGCTGATTCCAGAATTGGTGATCCAAGAGGGAAATTCGAATCAATATCCGCCTTAAGTGCAGTTAATTCGGCTTTTAACTCTTGAATTTTATTTCCAGTCGGATCATATACCACAGGTCCTGCTGCACTCTGAGCGTTACTAATTGCTTCACCGATCGAAGAGTAAATGACTTTTTCCGAAATAAGTGGATACGTCGTAGATCCAGCATCTTTGATTCGTTTGTGAACTTGTCCTCTCGGATCAAAAGACACGATCATGTATTCGTTAAATGATTCCAATGCGTTGAACATTGCCAGTTTTTTGAACCTTCTTAAATCATCCTGAATGGTTCGTCGACTTGTTCTGAACTTATTCTTCGAAGGATCGGTGAGATCCAATACTTCCGATTTGTAAGCACTCATGATAACATTCCCTTGCGTCTGGACATTCGTCTTGATCGCTTCCCAGCGCGTCTTGTTTTTCTGAATCTCACTCCACAACAGCGGCATATTTACATCTGCACTTTCGGCAACTGCGAACTCTTCTAATAGTCTCAATTCTAATGCAATATCGCTGAAGAATGTTTCCGCTATCATTAAATCGGACATGTACTTCAAGTCTTCAGTATTGACGCGGTCAGATCCATTTTGGAACAACACAGAGTATTCGGCTACGTAACCCTCTCTGTACTCATTCCTGTACCAACATACAACGCGGTAGAACGTGTAATTACCTTTGTAATTTGCTCCTCCTCCAAGCAAACGTCTTCCTAAAACAACTACTCTAGTTCCTGCGGGAAGCATAATAGGGTCACCTGCATTGACTACACCAGATCTTCCCCACGTATCTTCTGGAGTTCCTGTATAGGTTTGAACGTTTCCTGTATCATCATAGAGTTCCCATTCTAATTTATGGTTCGTATTCGTTTCTCTATCTACATCAACAATTAGTCTTCGATACACCTGTGGACTACCAGAATTATTCTTGTCCCATGTAATATCGTTCCAACTTGCAACGGCCGGTTCTGGTTCTATCACAGCAGCCGCAGAAGAGCATAGGAAAGTACCACTACCACCATAAACTTCGAGTGTTTCAGGAAGTTCTGTGAAGGCTCCTGAACTGTTCAATCCTGCAAATCCAATTTCGGCCTTCAGGTACCCTAAACCGTTATCATCTAAATTGGATGTTTTCGAACGGATGTTGATGACTGGTGCGTAAATGGTATCATCCAAATTAGCAATATTCGTTTTGAGTGTGGCTAACTCTGCGTCAGTGATTGACAATCCCATTAAATTCAATGGTGAGCTTATTTCATTTCCGATAATCTCATCTGAAACAATATCTAGGTAGTAAATCGTGTTTCCACCAACCACAATCTCACGCTTTCGTTTGTGCAAGCCTGGAAGTTTATTCCCTAATATTGCGTCAAAGAAACTTTGATCGAAGGATCCTGCCAGCAATCGTTTGTAACGCGAGCTTCCTCGCAAACTCAAAGCAGTTGTTTTCGGCACTGCATAGAATATTGTTCTTCCCGAATCTTTTGCTACGCCGGAATCCACCACACCCTGGAAACCAATGCTATTGGCTCCGTCAATGTATGGCTCGGTTCCAACTGGCATCATCTGAGTACTCTTAGCATTCGCAAAGAATTCAGGTTCAGGGCCAAAAACATTATCGAAATCATGGTTCTTTGGAAGCAAACTGCCTTGATCTTCCGAATCGGTTCCGATATCGTCTATATACTTGAGTCGCACATAATATGAAACCAACGAAGTCACCGGTGTTGAAGGATCAGGTGGATAATTCAACAAGCCAATGTCAATGGAATCCTCAGCATAACCATCAATATCCGTTGAAAAGTTATAGAATCGCTGCTTATCCTTTGTAAGTTCCAACATTCTACTCAGCTTCTTATTGAACGGCTTACCCGATGAAAGATACACCTTGAAATTACTGGTCGATTTACCTCTCAAGTATGCTCTGAAAGGTACTGTTTCCTTTTTACTGTCATCATTTCCACTCACTAATGAAACATCTGCGGCAGTTAGTATTTTAATTGGCCAGCTATTAGTAGAATATCCCATTAAAGCTCCTGAATCCGATGGACCTCCTTTCTTACCGAGGATAACTTTAATTTCCGGTGGAACGACCTGACTAAAGTTGTATGTTTTTCCCTGAACCCCTCGGATATCCAGATAGATCGTGTTCCTATTAAAGAAATAAGGACTCAATAGTTTTACATATACATTTTCTTGTCCGGCTACATATTCTTCTACAGTAGCCGTTCCTCCTCCTTCTAGGTTCGCTTTAACTATCCCACCGATACCGTGCATTCCATAAAATGCACATGGGTCAAGGTATCCCAAAATTTGCGATCGAGCGGTTAACTCAGCTTCTGTCGAAGCACCAGTTGCTGTGTAGGTTATTATGTTCTGTTTCTTCCGTACATCTCCGAATACAGGATTGAGGTTTTCGTCCTCCAAAATGATATCGAAACCAAAATTGTTCGAACCGCTTAATCCAACGAAATGTCCTAGGGTATCTCCTTTCTTCACTGGCACAGGTTGATTATCTCCACGACCGAAGAAACCCGCTGATAATGGAGTTCCATCGGGAAGTCCAACAAGGTCTAATCCTAAAGATTCTATTCCCACCACTTCACCAGGTGGAACTGATGCTACTGCGTTCACTTTCTTGTAGAGCTCTTCATAGCTTTCAACGGCATTCTTCACCAAATCAATCGTCCCTACAGAAGCTATATTCAAATCTGTCGAATTCGCAACCAATTCACTCTTTAGAATCCCTCGATAAACGAAGTATTTAACTTTGAGTCCTTGAATAACTCCTTGATCGTATGGTTTGAGTATAAGGTTTACGGTGGCATTCGGACCAGCAGGTCCGTCCACAGTATCCTGAGCAAAGACTACTCCAGCTGTTACCGCATAGGCTAATGGGTCTAATGCCCCAGCTGTTGTGAACAAGTTGGTCGTATTAAACGCGGTGCTACTATTTGGTCCAAAGGACATCGTTGCTGATTGACCGCTTGCAATCAAATCGGGTTGAGTGTAGAACAATACCTCTTGTTTTTCAGTCGCTCCCGATGTTCCTGTTGTCGACTCAGGAGAGATTGTAGAAGGCGTTGTTACGATAATTTGATGTGCTTCAGAATATAGCTCAAACTCGTTTTCTTCATTGTATACTTTTACAGCAATGGAGATCTTAGACGTCGTTAAGCCAGCTTGAACTGTTGTTTCAAACACCGTTTGAATCTCTGGGGTATTCACATCTCCAGTAATGTTTGGATGTACAGTAATCCAGGTATCATTAAACGTGGTATCATCAATGACTGGGTCTATAAATTCGAAAGCGCTACTCGTTGTATTGTAATGATATTCAGCCACCTCTGGATTCGTTCCAGAGGAGAAAAACTCTCTTTTAAAAACAATGTGAATATTCTTCTTATAAAATACTCCCGATAGGGCTTTAAGATCAATACTCACCACTTCATCGATTGGCGAAGCGTCTATATTGATCAGGTTTACGGGTAAACCAATATTCCCAGTCTTACGGAACTGCGCATTGTAGAATCCTATCTCCCGAAATGAAATATTGTTATTCGTTTGAGGTGAAAGACCATCTGTTATTGTTGCGCCATCTTTTACGATTCCATCGTGAGGTAGCACTTCCGCTAACGCAAATAGACGTTTTGTTCCAAAAGCGATTGCTTCTGGAGTATTCGTTCCGTCGAATTTATTTCTTGGTGGGAGGTGGTTATCAGGCCAACCTGAAAGGAACAACTTATGATGTTCGTCCGTTCCCTGCCCCTTACCTTTAATTGGTTCACTAAAATTTTCTATATTTTCATTAAGTATAATCGTCCCTTCAACACCCTTAGATATATCAAATGCAACTCCAGGATTAACTGTATTTAAGTTATTCAGCACGTAGTTCTCGAGCTGAAGGTTTTTGTCAGTTTTGACGCAAATAGAAAAACGAACATTATTAACATCTCTTGCGCTTGCATCTTTCGCCTTTTCGAAACTATCTTTTTTTCCGGCATTACGTACTCTAGCATATACTTGCCTTGATCCAGGACGCAAAACTATTGTCCACTCGTCCGCAATGTCATGGGTTCCTGTTCCAAACTTAATCCGTACTCCTGATGCTCCTCCCTCAATATCGGCAAAAGTGGTAGAAATAGTAATTGGAGATGGTGAAGATGTAACAGTGGAACCAACCGTTTTTTCGAAACTATAAGCGGTTGAACTATCAACTCGAATAACATAAGTTGTGAGTTCTGAAACAGGAGGCCCATCATAAAAGGTGTCGACTTCAAGATCATCATCTCCCGAACCATCAAAGCTGGTCACTTTTGGAATCGCAATCTCTAAGTTCTGATTTAATTCATTACTGTCATTTTCAGCCGCCAAATCCAAATCGGCTTGTTTTCTGACCCAAATATCAGGGCTTTGAATCGAGTCTCCATTTAAATCCTTACCATTATCATTTAGGTTGTTCTTGATATAGAGATCTACATCTTCAAATTTATAATCTTTAGCCTCTGTCACAGCATCCAGTGGATTGACTCTTCCGAAACCAAAAGCATGATTGTAATCTGCTCTTCTACCTTTAGTAATAAAGTATGGAGAATTGTGCGTAAATTCTGGTTTATCAATGACAATCTTATTCGGTTCAATTTTCTCAACGATTACCCGAATTTCGCTTGAAACCTCTTTCACAATTACGTTTGCATTATAACTGTTCTGAACCGAGGTAGAGGCCTTTAATTTTAATGTAGTCTCATTGTTCGATGGATTGATTGTTACAGCTGTTCCATCATTAATCAATTCTATTTCCTCCGTTTGAAAAGCTGGGTCGATTTCCACAACAACTCCTATCGGATTGACACCCGTAGGTAAAGTGAATGGTGCCGTTAAAACAATCCTACTACAACTTCCATCACGGCCATATTTTGGAGAACTATTTGATGTTGTACCAAAGCCGCTAATTTCTGCAGCAGTGCCATTGATCAAAATATGATCGCCCGTCTTGAAACCATCCGTGCTATTTACATCTATATTCGCTCCATTTACAGCGATTAAAGATGTTTTGGTGTCTCTTCCGATAATTAGCGTCTGCCCTTGCTTAAATCCTCGTCCATCTTTAACTACTATTGTAGTATCACTGGCGCTCACGGCATTTTTTAATGTTGATTCCCACCCTATAAGTAGGGTTTGTTTTAATTGAAAATCATCACTACTTGCAACAGTAATTTGTCTGCTAGAACCATTAAGTGTCCCAGAGGTAATATTGATAGGTGCAGAATCAATGTCTTCATTGACTACTGCGCCTGTGGTAGAATTAATTTCCTGATGTTTCGCAATAAAGCCTCCCTCGTTATTAACTACTGGTAAAGCATTTGCCTCATCGTACATGTCTACCGAATTGAATTGTCTCCAATTCAGAATTGATCCAATAGTGCTGACACCTCTATGCCTCATGTTTATTGGAATAGCGGTTCTTCTAAGAATGTCCCGAACCTCTAACCAACTTAAATTAGGATTGACGCTTAGCATCAAACCAACAACACCACTCACAATTGGAGTCGCTGCAGATGTCCCACCGAAGAACAAATGAAACCTAGAGAAAACGCTGCTTGACGCATTTTTCAAAATAGTCAATTTTTTTCCACTCGAATGCGAGTTCAAAAGACTAGCCTGATGATTTTTCGAAAAGTTAGTACTTACCGTAACTGTAGAATCTGAAGCATTCCCTGATATCGCGACAACCAATAACTCAGATTTTCCTCCATCACTTAACAAAGCTATTCCTGTTGCAGAGGTGACGACTTCATTAACCAGAAATGTGCTCGAATTAGCATTCGCTGTGCCCTTTACAGTGAATTGAATAACACTCCCTCCAGAGACAAAAGGTTCTGGGGAAAATAACGAATCACGAGCCGGGATAGTTGCAGGAGGTGGGCTAGGGTTAGGTTTCGTCGGTTCACCCCTATGCGAAGATGTGGCTATTCCATATGCGTATGGTATATGAACCGCGGAAGGAGGAGGATCGGTACTGGGTGGAACAGGTAGTCTACCGACTAAGGAGTCACTTGGAGCACAAACATCAATAAATCTGTCATAATCATTGGAATACGTGCTGTAAGGCGACTTCGTTTCTTGCCCCAGATAGTTTAAGGTTGATGCCGCTATCGACATCATATTCATATGCTGTCCAAATATTGTTGTATTCTTTAACGAATCGTCTGAATTTCCCGCTCCAACTACATTAGGTATTCCTCGTCTTTGCCTACCTAAAAAACTGACTAGCTTCATTCCTTTGGAAAAGCTGTTCAACTCAGCAGGCAACAAGGATGACAATCCCCATGAGTTACTAAAAACAGAAGCCGAAGGTCCTTCCACTGCATAATCGTCTAGGTCATAATTATTGGGATTATTGTTCGGAGCGGGGTTCCCGGTATCTTGAATGGGCTCAACTTGCTGCCCAAGGGCTGGAAAATTTTCTGGGAATTTATGACTTGCTGGATATAACGATCCTAAATGATTTAACCAGTTCGTTTCGAGACCAGATGCGTGCTTAAACATGTTTGCAAGAAATTCTCCGTTCGAAGAGGAGGGATATACCAAACTCATCATTCTTGAGTTGGGGATCATACCTTGCGTACCGTGAGTCGTTGCTTTCGCAGCCACTGTTCCTGAAGCATTGGTACCGTGATATTGGTTATGACCTGACTCATTTCCCTGCTGATTGTTGTCATGATCATAAGTAAAGTAGGTCTTTTTGATATTACCACCTCCTGGGGGCGTGACATCACCAGAAAAGTCGTTGTGTACTGCTGAAGTGCTACCCTGAGATGTACCCGATACAGGAGGAGTATCAGAAGTCTCGATTCCACCATCAACTACAGAAATAGTCACGTCAGCACTTCCAAATTTTGAATGACTCCCCAGCTTATCCTTTACAACCTGCCATACTTCAGACATTTCTAACAAATCGAAATGCCATTGAAAACCTGTCATATTTCCAACAGGAGGTACGGAAAAGGCTGTTGCTTTTAGCGGCGTACAAGGGATCACGCTGCGTATAGAACTATGACTAGCTAAATCGTTAATGAAGTTAATCATTTCGTAGTCATTAGGCGGTATGTATTCTACTAACAAGGTATTCTCAGAATGCACAACTTTAGACACCACCTTGAATGAATATTGCTCCACTACTTTTGAAATATCCTTTATTGAGATATCTTTTTCGAATTCTACATAAACAAAGCCATTTAAAATAATCTGAGCATCCTCATTATCTACAATCATGGGGCCCATGCAGCTAACCACCTCATCTTTTATGAGTAAATCTTTTAACTCTTTTCGACTTTTCGAAGACTTCAGATTTTTCAACTCTACTCTTCGGTTGACTTTTTCCTTCTTCGATTCTTTTGGCTTGTTAACTCCGAATTGTTTTATCCTTTCATAGAACGCCTCTTTTCGTTCTTCTGATAACCCTTCCTTTAAAACAATCCCTAAATTGTCAACATCTCGAACAAATGGTATTTTTTGATTTCCGACAGTTAGAAAATCTCCACCGTCTACTCCCAAGTGAATTTCGTGAATCTCGTTGTTATTAGAAACTTTAAGCGGATAATCATGGGAGCAGAGATCACCAGAAAACGCTTGAACAACATAACTCCCAACAGGAATATTTTCTATGATATGAAGTCCCGATTCACTATCATAAGTAGGGATCAATGTTGAAATGCTTTCTTTGCTTTTATTGGACCTTAACTTTACCTCAACGGAAGTAAGACTTTTCCAGTTTGCGTTGAAAAATCGGAACTTAACGGTGGTTATCTTAATCATACTTAAATATTTAGAGGTGTACTGAATTAATCAGTAATCAACTCATTTACCAACCGTTACGGGATTGCAAGATCGGAATAGTTGGTCTTAACAAAAGGTGAACGTAATTGGTTAATTCGTCTGTATAAAGATATGTTGACTGAACGTTCGTGTCAATGAGTATTAATACTCAAATTGAACACTTTTTTGACTAAACACTGAGTGGGTCGCGACAATAATACGTCCGATTAAACTCGTATTACTCTTTTGTTCGAGTTCCAAATACATGTGAGAAAAACCGCGTTACGAGTGACTTATTTTTTTACAAAAAATGTAAACGACAATTGATGAGCACCTGAATATTCAACTCCATTCAAATTATAGATTAACTCGGTTAGGTCATTAACCCCATTCAACAAATAACCTGGCATGTCGAAGTAGAAATTCAAATAGCCTCCAGTGGTGCCAGCTCCATAATTCGTCAAGCCCATTCCTTCGAAAAATTGACGCATTTTTTCCTGATCCACCTCATCCTTTCTCATGGAAATGGTAAGAGTTCCTGGAAACGTTGTCGCGTCTGAAAAACTTTCTTCATTTGAAATAAGTGGTCCGGCATATTCGACCAAATCGACTTCAGCTCTTAATTTCTCCAATTCGATACATCTCGCACCTTTCATTTCGTACTCGCCTTGCTTTTTCTTTACGATATAGGATCGTTTTAAATGTTCACCGGGAGCTCTGTGAAAAGGCTCTGAACTTTTTCGAAGAAAATCACTCATTAAAAAGTGAACCTCCAGTCCTAAATTTTCTAATAAACGCTCAAATCTGGCTTGCAAGGAAGAATCAGTTTCAGGATTATTATCTCCCATTCGGGTAAGGTAGAGGAAGTCTGCATTATCATTTACGGGATAGTTTAAGCCTTCTAGAAAATAATAGGGTTCATCCTTTTTTAGTAAATAAATCTTGTCTGGAAGAACACGAATGTTTTCTGCTGAAATCGTTAGATAGTCGGGATGAGAAATGACTATATCATATAGTCTCGTACTTTTACTTCTGTACTTCAACTCATATTTTTTTGACTTTTCGCTGTACGCACCGCCGGAACCATTAATCGAAAATTCAGCATCCGTTACTGGTTCATTGTTTCCGTTCAAAAGTTGAAACGAATTAGACTTGTTTGGTTCTTTCATTGTTTCAGATTGAGCTAAACTTATATTAGCCAGAATTAATAAGGTGAAAAACACTACGGATTTCATGCTAGTTCTCTTTTAGGTCACTTACTTCAATAACTGTGCCAAGACAGGAAATATCAACCGTAAATCTATTCAACAGAGCTAAATATCTGTACTTTTCAATCAGAATATTCATATCGCGTAAACATTATTCTTAATTGCATAAACCACTAATTCTGCTGTTGTTCTACACTGCGTCTTCTTCGAAATCCGCATTCTGTGATTCTCTACTGTTCTTTGACTGAGAGAAAGTTCCAATGACATCTCGCCATTCGATCTCCCTTTGCAAATTAGTACAACTATTTCTGCTTCGCGTTCAGTTAGCACATTTTTTTTGTCGAGAAGAGACTCCTTCTCTTCGGATTCAGAATTAACTTCCAATAAAAACTCAGGTGTCAACAGCCCATGGTAGAAGCGCTTATTCGTGTACACTTGTCTTATTGCATTGACTAACACGTCAATGCCAACCGATTTACTCAGAACCGTCCAGGCTCCATGAGTCAAATACCTTCTTAAACTTTGAATGGATTCAGCTATCGTTAAAAAGATCACTTTTACATTTGGGTGAAATTGGCTTAAAAAACTCAGGGTTTGTAAGCCATTCATTTCGGGCATTTCTTCATCTAGCAGAACTAAATCTACTTCCTTCTCTTTTATGGCTTCAATTAATTCTTTGCCATTTCTTGAAGAAGCAACAATTTGAAATTCTAAAAAATCACCGAGTACACGCGAGAGTCCTTCTCTTATAATTTCCTGATCTTCTGCTAGTGCTATTCGTATGGTGGTCATGTTGTAAATAACGGTTAGTTGTAGGGTTGTTACGCTTTAAGTTTTAATTTGAAGCGCAGGAGTAACAACAGTTAAACTTAAAGAAAATTATTTTATTGCACAAGTAGCCATTTTTAACTTTTTTTGGTTTCAATCCAATCCATCTAAAAAGTTTATCTTTACCACATGAACATCAACCTATCCAGCGAAGAAAAAATCAAAGTCTTAAATGGCGACGACCTTTACGGAATCATGCAGCGCATTTTACTTCGTGCGGATAAAATTGATCAGGATCGTGAGCATTTTTGGATCGTCGGCTTAGCAACGAACAACCGTATTCTTTTTATCGAGTTAATCGGGCTAGGCTCGGTAAATGCAACAATTGCAGAGCCCATGGATGTTTTCAGTTTCGCCCTTCAAAAACGTGCCGTAAAAATCATATTAGTTCATAATCATCCGAGTGGAGAACTGAAACCTTCACCTGCGGACCTAGACATGACCGACAGACTGATTCAAGTAGGAGTTATCGTGAATACCGAAGTGTACGACCACCTCATCATCACAAAACGAAGCTACATGAGTTTCCGCGACACAAGTGTACTGGATGAGCTAAAAGAGAGTAAAAAGTATGTTGTTCCAACCATGCCATTGGATGACCGATTAAAATTAAAAGCAGAACAATTAGCAGAGAAGAATGCAGTTTTTGTCAAGAGTGAAATCGCATTGAAGTTACTCGGAAAAGGTGTCGACCTCGAAACGATTCGCGAAACGACAGGTTTATCGACTGAAGAAATACAACAATTGCGTTCCGAAAATTGATTTAGACTCACCCGTAAAAAGATCAGTAAGGATCAATAGCGATCAGGAAAGATCACAAAAGATCGTTGACGATCGATACGAAAACGAACTTCTTTCTCGTTGTTACCTCATGGAAAACACCCTCGAAAGCGAATTCAAATTACGAAAGCAGAAGCATCTTGAAGCTCTCAATAGTTCGTATCAGTCATTAATTGAAGCTGCTCACGACAAAACATACGCAGCACGTGTTTATTCCAACTCTCTATTTGGTTCGATCTTGGATTGGAAAGACCAATCACTCTACTTCGAACGTGTTTTGGCTCAAGTAGCACACCTTTCAAAATTGAATCCAAGTAATGTTATCGCACCACTAATCGAAAAGCTTCCTACGATCAAAGAAGGAATCTATGACACCTTACCCCTATTCAATGAAGATGATACTGACACTCAAAATGAACTTCGCTTCTTGGAATTAACCGACATCGAATTGGCTGATCACCTGGCACAATTTATTGCAGCTTTGGATTTATCGAAAAAGTACGCCTCACGAACTGTCGAAGAATCGAATAAAAGTGATTCAACCAAAAACAAGAAGCATCGTTTCACCCGAAATCAGCAATTATTAGCGATTTATTACACCTTGAAATCAGCGGGTATTGAACCTCGAAAAACTGCAGATATGACGAACTACTCCCGCTTCGTCCACCTACTCAGTGGAGTTGGTTTCACTAAAGTAGAAAACGATATTTTTTACTCTAAAGTTCAGAAACTGCCGAATCTTTCAACCGATCCCTATTTAAAGAAAGATCTCGAATACATCCGAGACTACTTCTTAAAGATTGATGCACACAAAATCGTTGAAGAAATCGATTTAGAAATCAAAAACTGCTCAAATAACCACTAAAAAGCATCATTTAGGGGTACCCTAACCCCACCCAAGGGCTGTTTTTGTCCCGAACTTTGCACTGTAGTTTTAACAAAACGTATACAGTATGAAGCAGAAAAAGCAGAAGAAAAAATCGAAAGTCTATTCGAAAAAAGGACTATCTGGACTCATCCAAAAGTACAGTTCACTTGACACGAAACAGAACGTTGGCAATACAGCCATCAAAAGTATCACTGAAGTTGCGGCAGGGGCTGGTGTAGGATCACTTCTTTCAGCATCAATCGGAAAGAACTCGCCACTTGCGGGTTTACTCCTAGTATTTGCTGGAAACTATGTAGGCGACTCTACTCATCTCCTGAAAACAATTGGCATCGGAACTATTGCACATGGAATAGCGAAGGCAAATGACTATGACAAAATGGGAAATGCTAAATCACGATTTCAGCAACTTCGTGAGGATTGGAAAAAGACATTTCGAATTTCCACAAAAGAAAAGAAGTCGATCGTTAGGACCTCGACTGAAACTCCTACACCAACATCCACTGAATTGAATACTGTGGAATTGGACTCTAGTCCAGAGGTGTCAGGTCCTGAATTCTTGTATAACCTCTATGAGGAAAGTGAAACTCGCACAAACGATGAAAAACTCGACCTAGAGAAAACCAAAGATTTGGATGAGCAATTAAAAATGAACCCTTTAATCTAGCAGACCATGGAAGAAAGAATGGCATATAACGAACAGAATACGAATCGCATTTATCGCAGACTAGAAAATGCGACCAAGCAAGGATCACCAATCGAATATGAAATACGTATCGATTCCTATGTTTCTGTTCACAGAACTACAGACTTAGAATTGTTTGATTGGCATGAGAGTGATTTAGACGAAGACTCCGAGAAAATTACGTTTCTCCTCTATCGTGGGAAATCACAGCACTCTGATCGCTTTGAATTAATCGGGACGCCAACCACTTCGTTATTTGGGCTTCAAACCGAGAATGAACGTATCAAGACAAGTATAGCGGCATTTCGAAAGGAGCAAGAAGAACAGGAACGGGAAAGAAAACTGCTTAAACTCAGGAGAAAGGTCAAAAAATTGAAACGGATTGTACACACCCAGGACAGCCTCATTACTGAACTTCAAACCAAACAATCATTTGATTTCAAAGAATTGGTTCCGTTGCTTCAAAGTATCCGTCCAGCAACGGGTATGGAATCTTCGCCAAATGAAGCAACATTGGCAGGAATTCCCGTCAGCACCATAATCCCAGAGTTTGAAAAAGCCGAAAAACAATATGGAAGAGAACGCATCGTGGAAAGTATGATGATCATGCTCGATATTCTTCCCAGCAAATCCCTCATTAAAAAAGTGAAAGAACTCATCAAGAATCATGGATAAAGAATTGAACAAAAGAATAAAAAGTCTTCAGAAACAACTGAAGCAATTGGAGAAAAAGATCAGCACTCAGAAAGAGGTACTACTGACTCGCGCTCAAGCGGCTGAATTCCTATCTGTATCACTCACCACCCTACGTGAATGGACGGAAAATGGATTAGTCTTGGGACGTAGAATTGGAGGTCGTGTGTATTACCTCAAAAGTGAGATCCTCGGGTCGATGGTTGTAATTGGAAAATAAAACAGTGAAGATGGAAATTATCGTATTTGAAAAGGAGAGTTTTTACAAGTTGGTTGATGAATTGACCGAGCGCATTGTGCGTAATGTGGAACGAAGATATAAAGAGCAAGAATGGATTAATGAGGTTGAAGCGAAGTCGCTGCTTGGGATTAAAAGCAGGTCAAAATTGCGTGAACTGAGGGAGCAACTGATGATTGAGTTTAGTCAGTTTGGGAAGATTATTCGGTACAGTCGGAGTAGTATTTTACGATTTTTGGAGGAGAGACGGGTGCGGTTGAGGTGATTAAGGGGTTAAAAAACCCGCCTTCCCTAGATAATCAGTTATTATGTACTTCGCCAATCCGCTGTACTCTTGATTTTTATCAGTAAAAGATTTTAATTCAATAAGCTCTTGGCGGAGTATTCCTTCAAACCATGTTCGCTCTTCTTCAGAAGTGTCAAGATATTTATTAAAGTTTTCAATCGCCTGTTCAACCCTTCGCAGTTGTGCTTTTATTTGGATCACTTTTGCTTCTCTTGCTTGAACTAATGCAAGCCTTTGAAGACCATAAACGCGAATAGATGTTTGCGCTTTGTTTTTCTCAAAATCGTTTAATTTAAAATTCGGACTAATCGTGCCATTTTCATTATACTTAAAATGTTTCTCAACTTCATCAGTACATGGTTTAACTAAAAGTCTCTCAGACTCTTCTTTTTTATGGTGTTCTATATATGTGGTATGATCAGATATATAAATGCCCCCGTGAGTTGAGTTAAGACGATATGTTTCTGTTAGTAAAGGGAACTGGTTAAGTTTACCCAAAACAATTTCTTTCAATTGACCATTTTCGATTATTTCATGGGAGTTAGTTTGATTACAAAATGGACAAGAGAAAAGCAGATTATCCCAATCTGAGGCCAACCAATAGTAACCAGGCTTGGTAATTGGCTCTCCTGAATTTGTATATCCAGCTTTCGGTCGAAAATGTTCTATATCTCCATTATAAATGGACGTGATTTTACTTTCACAATAAGCACACTTTCCATGAAACATTTTTATTAAGGCTTTACGAACCTCTTTATCTGAGTATACAGTATACGAACTCTTGGTTCTATGCCCACGAGTTCCCATTTTTGCGTACTTCAAATTATGATTAACAGGGTCACTAAAAAAGTCTATTACATCAGTAGTTTCAATTTCACCCTCACTTTTAGGGTTTTCACCTACTTTAAGAATTTCAGGTATATCGATTCGATTAACCTTAATCATGATTCTCAGTATTTAACTTGGACCAAATTGCAGAAACACGATCGACAGCTTCTTTCTTTAGTTCTTGTCTTGACATTGGCTCTCGATTATAAACTAATTTTTCAGCTAAAAGTTTATCAATCACGGTGTACATTAATTCCTCACGCAAAGAAGCTCCGAGTTGCTTCTGTTCACGTAAATCATCTTTTAAGTCATTTAACTCAGTTCGTTCTTCAGGCGTTAGATCTTCCTGATTGGCCAATAAAGAGTGATATTGATTAAACTTTGCTTCTAGCTTTGGATCGACTAAACTATTTAAGCCGAAAAACTCAGATGCTAAAATTTGATCTACGCGCAACAAACTAGGGTCCGGTAATTCTGTAATTGGTGTAATTTCCTTATTAATATTTCTAAGCAACAATATTTCGCCTTGTTCTGATCCTCTTAAACAAAGTGGATGATGAGTGGAGATAATGAAGTTGATGTTTTTAAAGACACCCCTTAATTGTTCAACGATTCTCATTTGCCATCTAGGATGTAGCTGATTTCCAAGTTCATCTATCAACACTATTCCCGACATTTTGTCCATGTCAGAATGCGCACTTGATAATTTCATCATAATATCAACAGCTAAGATTATAGTGCTCTTGAATCCATCACTTAATTGAGAAAAAAGCACTTCCGAATCTTTAAACATGATTTCTCCTTTATGCACAGTTAGCTCATTATTTTCAAAGTCATGCGGCAGAAGCTGTTTGATCGAAAATGCAATTCGATCAAATAAATCAGGATCATTGCTGTAGGTAGATTGTAGCCATGTAGTAACATCATTCAATGCTGTTATGGGATTAAATAAGTTCTTATAACTGATTTTGTTCAAATCTCTTTTAGGATTTTCTTTTACTACATCTGAAGAAAGTCTTAGAGAACCATAACCGATTACGAACGAATTGAATTTCCCTTCTTGAATAATTGATCCATTCTTACGAACCAGAGTTGTTTTAATTATGTTATTACTGTTTCGCTCTTTGATGATAATGTTCGCTTTTTGCTTTCTTTTTTTTATCAAACTAGGAACTACCTGTTTATTTAGGACTCTTTTGTCTGCACTCAGTCCAACCGCTATTGCTTGTAAAATTGAACTTTTCCCAACACCATTTTCACCTAAAAGAAATAACCAAGATTTCTTTTCAAGTGGATCTTCCTCAAAATCTATTTTAATATGTGAGATTCCCTTGAAGTCCTTAATTTCAATGAATTCGATCGGAAAAAAATCATTTTGAATAAATTCGGTATTAGTAATTTCCTTTGTTGATTTAAATTCTTCAAAATTCTTGATTCGATTAGACTCCTCCTTTTGTTCAAACCCTAATAGCTCTATGAGTTGAGGATACGTCTCTATTTCATTATGAAGAACAGATTTTGCCAACGATAAATACTCAACTCTTGGATCTTCTTCATATATATTATGTAGATACTCAAAATCTCGGGGAGATAATTTTGTCTTCCCATGATCTAATAATTTTGCCGCCAGATTTGTAATATGAATTCGGGTGTTAATTCTCCGGCTTAACAAATTGGTTCTGTTGAGCCTTATTAACTCTATTGTTTGATGTCCTTTTTCGGTTTCAGAGCCAATGTTTCCCTTGTAATCAAAAACAAAATGTTGATCCGGATTATCATCACAAGGATTCAATAATTGAGGTTGTTCGCTATTTAATGACTCTTCTCTTGAAAAGACTCTAACACCAAGAATGGGAAAATAATTTGCTTTATACTGATTGCATTCTTTACAACAGTAAATAAGATTACTCCACTCGAGGTTCAACCACCAGTATAAATCCTGGTAATATTCTTTTTTGTCACGAACTCCGTTGTTAGGTCTAAACCGATCAACTGTACCTTTTTCAGGCGATTCTATTCTTGTTTCACAATATCCACATTTACCATGAAAAGTTTCATGAAGACTAACTTTCAATTCGTTATCAATTTCCCTATTAAAGGGGAAATCATATCTTTTTTGACCTCTATTTTTTGAGGTGTAGAACTCTTCCATTTTTTCAACTGCTAAGCCTACTATGTTAGAATCTAGATATTTGGGTTTATTCCCTCTTGATACTTTGATCATGATTGAATAGAATTTTTAGCAAATCGTTCCAAGATGTCTGTGCTTGGATGATTTGAAAGAGATATTAATTTGTTAGCTACCGCAACAGGAATTAATGCATTCTCATAGATATCACATTTGAGTTTGTCTACATTCATTAAGATTTCATGAATGTTTGGTAAGTCAGTTAGTTCAGGGACATTGTAGTACTTCTTATGATCCTCAACGGGTATTGTAAGCACATAAATACGTTCATCATTGGTTTTGTAAAAGAATTTTCCGCTGTAATACGAGGTACTTCCATATTGTTTAGCAGAAGAATCTCTCATTTGAATATAGGTATAGATATAGTCATTGTTAAGAAGATATACCTGCCCAGGATTCAGTAAGTCTTTTATTTCCTTGGCATGATCTACAAATGGACCTGAATTTTCGACTCCTACCATATTTATTCTATTCTTCTCATTCAGGAAGGAAATTAGTGACTGCATTGGTTTATGCATATTCGCTGTTTCTCCACCAAAACTCAAAGGACCATCTTTGACAAACAAAAAACGATCTACCAAAGCATCTTCTATTTCTAACAGACTTTTGATGGTGTGAATCATTAGGAATGTTTCAGTCGCATTTTTTAAATAGGTTACGATACCTTCCGCACCAGTATCGTTATCAACCTTTTCAAACAGGCGAAAAATGTCCGTTATTAATATTTCCTTTTTGCATTTCGGATGTGTGCATTCCCAGGAAAAATTTATTGAGGACATTTTATCCTTTTCAAGTTCTATGTCCTTTGTACCACAATGAGGACATTTAGATAAAGGATAGGATTTCTTTGGCTCTTTTCTATACTTTTCAAAAATGAACCAATAAATGGTTTTTAAAACTGAGGAAGATCCCGAATGACTCTTGCTATAAAAGGCTTGAATACTATTTCTAACTGAAGTTTTGAAATCTACTGATTTATCAAGAGATACGTTTTTCGTAGGTAAGACGAATTTTTCACGTTTTATTTTTTTTAGTTTACCAATATCTGATGGAGAAACAAACGGCTTCCTTTCCATTTCGTCCAGATCCTGACTTCTAATCAGTAATGAACCAAACTGAAAAAACGTAATCAATGATGATGGGAAAGTTTTCTTTACAGGAATTGTAGTGTCCTCCCCATCTACAGTTACAATATATTCAATCGAATTTTCATCCGGATAATTAATATCATGCTTCAGGCTCTCGTTAAGTTCTACTTCTTCAACTGAAACGGGGATTTTACAGTTACTGAGGTACTCTTTTACCTCTTCATCATTAATAATATGACTATGAGAAATTCTACTTCCTCTTTCAAAGCTACTTGACATGAGATTTAAGTAAAAAGTTTAACTTGAATTGGAACAACAAAAGGGTTAGAATAGGTTTTCATACGCACAAAGCCTTTGTCATTTTTTGCGGAGAATCGAATCAGAGCATCTGCAAAATCTCGGAAGTCATAAAATTTACGAAGTTCTTTAACTTCATCTTCATTATTTAGATGAGCAATAAACCAATTTTGAGTGTTTTTGAGAATGTTGGAACTAATGGAGCTAACTTCTTGGGTTGCATAAACCATTCCTAGGTTCAATTTAGCTCCTTCTTTAGCAATTCTGTTGTATATCTGGCTTAAGTCTTTATCATCTTTTTTAGGAAACAAGTTATGGGCCTCTTCAAAATAGAACTGAATAAAGTTATTGGGTTTAGCATCAATGAAATTTTTCATTGATGAGTTAAAAATTGCCCTACAAATTTTTTCTGAATATAGGTTTTGAATCTCCGGATCACCCTGTGATAGATCTACAATTACAATTTTTCCTTCACGCACTAATTTGCAAATATTGTCCTCAAACAATTCGGTTGCAGAAGTTGTATGGTACTTAATTAATGATCTTAGTTTGATATAGCTATTAACAGGTCCTCTTTCTCTAGGCCTCCTATATTGAGTTAAAAATCTTAAGGCTGCCTTTAAATCATTGTCGGCCCATGGTTTGCCTCTATTAGTTTCATAATTTTTCAGATAATCCCATTCCTCATAATGTTTCCATACTTGAGAAAACCATGTTATGGCATCATCATAAGAAACTCCTTTTTTGGGATCTATTCCACCTGTTTTAACTTGTGTATTTAATTCTGCACAGCCATCAAAATACAATTTATCAGGACCTGAAACTGGAAACCCTGCCAGTTTTAAGCAACATTTGTACGCGGCAATTTTTCTGTTATACCTAATTTTATCTCCTCCTACTAGATCCCCGCTATCTTCAAGGCTTACACCTAAAAAATCTTCAACATAGTCCGACTGTTTACCTAATTGCTTAAAATATCCTCTCATTAATTCTTGCCCGGCAACTACATCTCGATAAAAATTGATTTTGAGGACTTCAAAATTATCTTTTTCTAGTACGCTGTAGCGTGTTACTTTCTTGTCATATTTTTCAAAAATTGCAGTTCCATCCTGAAGGTTTTTGTTCGCGTACTCACCATTAATATCAAAAATAATTTGTCCCACCTCATCTTTGGGCACCTCATTCTCATAATATGGAGATAAGTTGTCTTCAAAATTTGTTGATCGTTGATCGGATTGTTGATTAGATTTTTGCGAAAGTTCTTCAGTCGCTTCTATGAGTTTTTTAACAGTATTGGATTTACCTGTTCGAGTCATTCCAAACAAAGCAGTCCTCTTACCAAGAATGTCCTTTGTATGCATCAATACAGACTCCTGACTGTTTACGTCTACATCATAATTTTTCCGACTCGAACTATATCTAACATTACCTATTTGAAAATTCGATTCTGGCTTTAAAGGACCATCTGAATCTCTAAGGTTTACAATGTATTTAAGATACTTTCCTGAAGGCTTATATACCTTATACAGGTGAGGGGAATAGAAATTTTCCAGGTCAGCTCCAAATTCGATCACACCATCTTTATCTTTATAGAAAGTACCAAGAATCGAACATTCCAAGCCAGAACAACTAAACTCAAATCTTGTAAATTGATCTATTTGTCGGTTTTTTCCTGCTGTTTTTAATTCTTCTTTAAAATATTCAATTCGCGAACTAATAACACTGCTATCACTAGGAATTGGACATGGTCTTATAGCTCTAATTAACAGCGCTTCATGTACCTCATCATCACCAAAATCGTTTTCGTAAAAAGCTAAAAGAAAACAACCCTGAGCAATACCACCAACATTATATTTCCAATCATCACAAGTTAAAATACTTGTTCTATCGTAGTCAATTTTAAAAGGATTACCCACAAAATTCTCCTGATCATTTGCAACCTCAAAAATGTCAGTTTTTGCAATGTCTTCTAATTCTTTTCTAAAGTCGTTTACTTCTGCCATTTTTAATCAAGTGTTAGAGGTGAGTCAAGTTCAGGTTCGCCAAATCTAATTTCTGCTTGTTTGATATATTCTTCTTTTAATTCAAATGAAATCCATCTACGATTCAATTTTTCTGCGCAATACCCAGTAGTATTACTACCCGCAAAAGGATCCAAAACAAGGTCATTTTCATCTGTTAAAAACTGAATAAAGAAATTGACCAAGCCACCAGACATTCTGGCAGGATGAGGAGTGACTCCATTTTCCCTACAGGTTCTTAGAAAATAATCGTTAGAGTTAGTGTTCGAAAAGCTCAATACGCTATGAGGTAATCTCACTTCTCTTTTTTGATCAAGAGGCTCCATTTCAAAAAAATTGTGCGAAATACTACCACCGTGATCCGTTAGAAACCCTTTTTCACTTATATGATGTTCTGAAGGTCTTTTTCCTGAGTTATAAGATTGTTTTTTTAGAAGCGCCTTCATGCTTTTACTGTATGGTCTTAATACTTTACCATTGTCCGCTTTTGGAAAATCGCTTTTAGCGAGCCACCATACGTGTGTGTAACTATCTACAGTTCTTAATCTATTCACGGTAACCCACTGAGCAGGTGAGGGAAGTTTAGAAGGATTGTAACAAATAAATTCTTGTATCAAGCGTAAGTTTGCTGTTGGGTGCTTGACAAGTCCAAATAGACACTCTAGATGTAGAAGCGATTGAACGGGACGTTCGGCTTCCCATGAATTACCAATTTCGATTACTAAAGATCCGTCATCAGTTAGCAAATCTGAAAATAATGGTGCTAATTCAACAAACCACTTCAAATAATCTTCACCTTTTTCATTACCGTATTGTTTTTTTTTGTTCAGCGGAAAAGGCGGAGAAGTGACGATTAAATTAACTTTTCCTTTCATTTCATTTCTATACCTATCCGAAAGTAATTCAATGGAATTACCTTGTATGATTTGCCCCTTTTTTGACTTAAAAATCTGCATCTAATTTAAAACAATGTTAATGTGTAAATCTCTTATACTAAGATTGTAAAAATCTCACTAAGAAATAATCATATCCTATCTTTCATCTGAATAGTTCTAATAGCGGTTGCCCCCTTCTCGTTGACTAGTTAAATATGACAATAATATTGAAACTAACCTAAGTCCACTTATTATTTAACTTCCATATTAAACACGCAAAAAGAACGCAAAAACAAAAAAGACCTTCAGAACAACCTCCGAAAGCCTTTAAAAATAAGTGGTCCCACATGGGCTCGAACCATGGACCCCCTGATTATGAGTCAGGTGCTCTAACCAGCTGAGCTATAGGACCCGTTCACGATTTCTTGAAATGTCGAATTTCGTGAGCGTGCAAAGTTAGCATACTCCGCGATATTGTCAAATTAATTTTCTAAGAAGTTTAAGAGTCTATTTTGCGGGTTGTAACGTTCAAATTCATCACGCTAAAATGAGTTTGTGTGTTTTTTCGGCTCATTCATTGAATCGATTTTGACAAAATACAATTCTTTATTATCCTTGTCGTGTGGGTCGCGAAGCGAACACATACTGCTAAAACATATAAACGAAAACCAAAAATGGATCTCTACTCCCAGCGAATTGCCATTCTCGATGACGAGGAAATATTTTCTTTTTCCGTTGAACACTATCTGAACAAGGCGGGCTTCTCGAACGTCAAACGATTTGAAACTTCAGGTGAATTCTATTACCATTTGAATAAAGGATTTGTACCCGATGTTCTTCTGTTGGATCATTTTCTGAATGATGAAATCGGATTAGATATTTTAGAAAAACTCAATGAGACGCACCCTGACATGAAGGTCGTTTATCTTTCTGCTCAGAAAACAGCAGCGATTGCGGTTCGGGCGTTAAAACTTGGAGCCTTCGCGTATCAGGAAAAGAGCGTCACAGATATCAAAGAAATTATCGAATTGATTAAGTCGGATAAGCGAGTGGAGTTCCTTGCCGACACTCCGTAAACCGCGAAAGAGTTCAATTCTAGTGCAAGAACAACTTCTGGATCAACACGCCGATTGCAACAGCGATCAACAAGTAACTAAAGAGGTTTCGCAGGAGTTTTCCCGAGAAATGACGTTGTAGATATGTTCCCAAAAAGACACCGATCACGGTTAGGAGTGTGATGATTGAAACAAGCATCCAGTCAATTCCCCCGTCTTTGGCTATCTGTGGATTGAAAATATCTCCCGACAAAGCAATTGCGGATTGAATGGAGATGATGAACATCGATGTTCCAACTGCTTTTCGGATATCCATTCCCAAACGCATTAAAATGGGAACAATGATGAACCCTCCGCCTGCACCGATAAATCCACTCAGTAATCCAGTTAGCAAACCGAACAATATTACAACTGTAATAGAAGGAGTCTCCGATGAAGGTTCACGTTTTGAAAAGAGCGTTTTGAATGCCGTAAACAACATCACAGCGACAAGAAGTAGTGCAATTACAATCTCCAAAGACATCTGAATTCCAAATAACTCGAAAGATTGAGGAATCGCGGGAAGCATATAGCGTCGAATCAGGAATGCGATCGACATACTTGGAATTAAAAAGATAAGTCCTTGTTTGAAATCAACTTGCTTCGACTTCAATCGCTGAAGCGTGCCGACACCTGATGCCACCGATACAACAATGAGTGAATACGTTGTTGCCAAAAGCATGGATGTCCCGAAAACATAATGCACCAAAGGCACGGTCAAAATAGAGCCGCCTCCACCCACCAGTCCGAGCACAACGCCAATGAATAAAGAAATCAGTGCACCGAGAAAAATCATACCGCAAAAATGATTGTATGTTGAGTCAACTTACCCAAGTTGGGTCGCCGTTTTACCGCGCATAACGCCCATTGTCATGATCCCAAACAAGATCGTTGCAAATACTAAGTGAGATGTTTGCACCAACCCAGGCATATCTGCATAGGCCAACAACACACCAGAAATCAATTCGAGCGCAAGTACAATATACAATGCGCGCACGGAAAGCAACTTTTCACCACGTTCATTTTTCCACGCCATTACAGAAAGCAAGATCAAGACCAACCACGAAAAGCTTCTGTGAATGTAGAAAGGCATTCCCAACTGTTCTGCCCAATCTTCTCTCCCGTAGCCCATCTTGGTCAATACATCAATCGATTCTCGCACCTGCGTTCCCAAAAACATTTGATAAATCGTAATTCCAAAACAAATCCACAAAAGGTAAAGCGTCCACTTTGGAAGTTTCAGATACCCTTTCATCACAGGGCTGATTTGTCGGATAAGGTAGAGTTGCAATGCGATAATGACCAAAGCCAAGAACATGTGAACAGTGATTGTCCACGGAACCAAATTTGTCGCGACCACTATTGATCCAAACCACGCCTGAACTCCCATGAGTACAAGGTTGATGCCTGCTATGAGCAATAATTTACGCTTCCTATACTTCACAAGCATCCACAAAAAGGCAATCAGCATGGCATTTCCCGCTAGAAATCCGAACAAGCGATTTACGTATTCCGTCCACGTTTTTCGTGCGTTGAAATCTTCTTCTTTCAATACATCAGGGTCGTTCTGTAACTTCTCAGCCGTGCTTTCCATCCCCAACGAACGAAGAAATCCAGAAAATTTATCAACCTTTTTTTTCCTTCCTTCTGAATAATTTTCCTTGTAATCTGCCGGTAATTCATCTGGACTTGTTGGAGGAATCCATTGACCGAAGCATTTTGGCCAATCTGGACATCCCATTCCACTTCCCGTAATTCGAACAAAGCTTCCCGCGACAACCACTAAATAAATGAGCACGAGCGCTATCCAATTAAATCGAACGAAAGCCTTTGAAAAATTCATACTACAAATTTAATCATTCGTACCTTAGCAGGTAGTAAAATGAATGATTTGTCAACAACAATAATAGGATGTGGATGGCTTGGAAGAGCATTTGGTGAAGCGCTCGTCCAACAAGGGGAAAAAGTGTACGGTTCTGTTCGAAGTGAAGAAGGCTTTGAACAATTGAGTCAAGTCGGTATCCATCCCTTTCAATTGGACTTAAACGAAGCTGTTTCCATTCCGAAAGAGATAGCCGAGCAAACGAAAAATCTTGTCATCACCTTACCTCCACTGCACCGTGATGAGCCCATGCGCTACCACTCCAAATTGGTTGCCCTACTCGAACAATTTGCGGACAACATTTCTGTCATTTTTACCAGTTCAACAGGAATTTACCCAGATGAAGAAGGTGAATACGACGAATCTTACTCCTTCTCAACTGATCAGGATTCCTCGATTCTGAACGTTGCCGAGAATGCGATTCGAGAAAATTCTAGTGCGCACATTATCTTTCGTTTAGGAGGATTAATTGGTCCAAATCGTCATCCAATTCGATACCTTCAAGGTAGAAACGAAGTGAAAAATCCATTGGGATTAATCAACTTTGTACACCAAGGAGATTGTGTTCGCGCCATGCTCTTAGCACTTGAAACTAAAGAGATCGCGGAAACATTTAATCTCGTTTTTCCAGACCGTCCTACGCGAAAAGATTACTATTTTTCAGCAGCAAAGCATTACCAACTGGAACCGCCCACCTTCTCCAACGAATCACCAAGTAAACGGATCATTTCTTCAGAAAAAATCAGACAACAATTTGATTTTGAGTTCAAATATCCCATCCACAACTTTCCTGAACTCCAATTCAATTAGCTTTGCTTTTCAAGAGTCCAAAGAAATTCTTTCATTTTTGGAATAACTTTTGCTTAATTCTTTCGTCTAGCAAATAGGATGACGAAGTTACTACTAGTAATATCACTGATTTTGAGCGCTTTCTTCTCGCAGGCGTCGCATATTGTAGGTGGTGATATTTACTACGATTACCTTGGGAACGACATGTATCGTTTTTACATCTCGATCTACCGTGACTGTAACTCAACAGGAGCTGCGTTCGACAATCCTCTTCCTTTGGCTGTGTACAACAACGGAGCACTCATCCAGAACATTAACATTCCCTTTCCAGGAGATCAAAACGTTCCTGTGGTTTTCAACAACCCGTGTGTGACTCCTCCGAATAACATTTGTACAGAAAACGCCATTTACGTCACCGATATATTTCTTCCTCCAGCTGTTGGAGGATACACGATTTCTTACCAACGTTGTTGTCGTGGTCCGAACATTACGAACATCACAAACCCTGATGATACGGGGTTCACCTTAACCTGTGTTGTTCCTGGAGTAAACACGAATGCATGGGTAAATAGCAGTCCGCGTTTTACGAATTACCCACCGCAGTTACTCTGTAATAACGAAGATTTAATTTTCGATCACAGTGCTACGGACCCTGATGGAGATCAATTGGTTTATTCCTTGGTAACGCCAAACGCAGGAGCTGGAAGCTTTAATCCAGCACCGAACCCTGCTCCACCGCCCCCATATTCTCCCGTCAACTGGGTTGCTGGACACAGTGCGGCAACTCCACTTGGACCAGGATCAACTATCAACATCGACCCTGCAACAGGTTTGCTTACGGCCTCTCCAAATTTAATCGGACTGTACGTAGTTGGAATTCGCGTGGAAGAAATTCGAAATGGTGTCGTAATTAATGCGACTACGCGTGATTTTCTGTTCCGAGTGTTCAACTGCAACTTACAACTTGAAAGCATTCTGCCTACGCAAGAACAACTTCCGACCTTTATTGATTACTGTCAAGGACTTACCGTTGATTTCGTGAATGATTCGTACGGAGGAACAAACTATGAGTGGGATTTCGGTGTTCCAGGAATCACAACAGATGTGAGCACGGCATTTGAACCTTCATACACGTATCCTGGCCCAGGAACATATCAAGCCATGTTGGTGGTAAACCCAGGGTGGCCATGTACAGATACTGCTTACATGGACATTATTGTGAACAATCCTATTACCGTTTCCTATACGGTTTCCGATGACACATTATGTATCAATGGAAATAGTTTTGACTTTGTAGCTGCGAGTACCGCCCCTGCTGGAGCAAATTACACGTGGGATTTTGGTCCTAACGCAACAAGTCCAACCACCACTGGAAACGTTGTGAATGGCGTTAACTTTAATACAACGGGACACATTCCTGTTACGGTTGAGGTTGAAAGCAATTCGTGCGTGGCGGACTACACCGACTCTATCTTCATCTTTCCAGAGCCAACAGCAGCTATTATTTTGCCTGCGGAAGTGGAATGCGGAGGGTTAACCGTTGATTTTGGGAATGGATCGACGAACTCAAACGCTTACGATTGGGATTTTGGCGTACCTGGAACAACCACAGACGTGAGTACTGACTTTGAACCGACGTTCACTTTTCCTGCAGCAGGAACATACACTGTGACTCTCGTTTCGAGTTCCAGCCCAATATGTACTTCAACGGCAACAGAAACGATCACTTTGAATGAGCCGCTGACAGTGGCATTTACGTCACAAGATTCCATGTGTATTACTGGAAATAGTTTTGATTTTGACGGTACCGTTAGTGGTCCTCCTGGCTCTGTGTTCACATGGAACTTCGGACCGGATGCTAGCATTCAAACGTCCAATGATATTGATGTAAATGGAGTAAGCTTCAATAAAACAGGTCCTATTCAGGTGACACTTACAGGTACGTTTGAGAACTGCGAAGAATCGGTGACACAAGAAATCTACTTGTACAGAGAGCCAACGATCAACTTTGGTATTGCTCCAGGATCACAATGTGCTCCTTTCAATGCGCAATTCATCAACCTTTCTGATGCCGAGACGCCCGCTTCGTACACGTGGGATTTCGGAGATGGCACAACATCCAATTTGGAAAACCCGACACATTTGTACACCACACCTGGAAACTATCCTGTGACACTAACCATGGAAACAGTTTCAGGCTGTGTGGCAACGCTTAACTTGCTGCAAGCCGATTTAGTGAATGTGCGTCCATCACCTGAAGCAGGATTCTCGCTTACACCAGATTACACCGATATCTGTAACTCAACTATTCAGTTTATTGATGAATCTGCGGGAGCAACAGAATGGTTCTACATCTTTGATGACAGCACATCGAACAGTAGTGGCGTTCCTTCTCCCATTTACACGTATCTCAATGACGGAGGACATCACCCTGTACAAATCGTAACGAATGAATTTGGTTGCAAGGACACAGCTCGAAATTACCTATTCATTGAGCCATTTACCTTGTACGCACCGAATGCATTTACACCAGACGGAGATCAATTCAACAATACATTCTTACCCATTGCCTATTTACCTGTTGTGGAGTGGAAGATGGAAATATTCAACCGTTGGGGTGAGCGCGTGTACACAACAACTGACTTGTACGAAGCTTGGGATGGAACTGCACCGAATGGACAGATGTCACCCGATGGCATTTACACATGGAAGGTAACTTACGTTAGCTGCGAACCTCTGAGTCAGGAGAAAATTCAAACTGGACATGTTTCCTTGCTGCGCTAATGCAACGCATTTCAAAACGGAAAGACTTTATTTTAGATTTACGCGAAGGAATCTCGAAGAATCATTCGAATAGAAATCACTCCAAGGTAAAGGACACTACCAACTTCGGCACTAAGTTTTGTTTCCAGTCTGGATCGGCATAATATCCATAACGGTAGAATACTCCCAAACCGATTGACGTGAAATTATTCGTTAGCATTCCATCAAAAATGAATCCTGCTTCGTAAAACCCTTTATCCATGGTTTCGAATGTCCATTGATGCGCTTCTCGATTGGCAAAGTTTCCAAATCCGATCGCATGATGTAATCCAAATTTCGGTTGATTCCACTTCGCTTTCGTTTTGATCGATCGGAATGTGAACCGCAGGAATAAGTTTGCTTGCTCCGTTGTAAAAAAGCTTCCGAACGGCATTGTTTCGAAGGTATTTGGCACAGAAACATTCCAGAATTGATTGGTTCCATTTCCATTGTGTGCAAAGGTCAACGGGACATCTCCAATAACCTTCATGGCTGCCAATTTCCATTGTAATTTACCCAGTGTTCCGATGTTCGCTGTATGATTGATTTCTGCATTCAAGCGCAAATAATCCAATTCACTCTCCGCCACTCCTTTCCATCCACGTGCAGCCTTGAATCTGATCTGAGGATATTTTTTTCCCAAGGAAACTTTTTGTGTTCCAATCAACATGGATTTCTCCAAAATGTTCCACGTAAACTCGACACCTGACTCAAAAACATCCAGTTCGTTCGCTTCGAGTTGTGTGTATTCGTAACCCTGAGTGAACCAAATTCGCTGGTAATTCCCAAACATCTTCAATTCAATGTTCGCTTTTATGTCCCACGAAAAAGCGAGTTCTCCTAATCGCTGACGATCCATTTGGGAGATAAAAAACTGTCGATACAAATCATTTGAAATAAGTGAGTAGTTATCGTGGTACACCGTCCCCCCTCTTTCTATTAAATCTTGCTGGTAACGAAGATCAAAACGAATCCCTTTTCTTCGATTTATATGAAAGGTGGCATTTCCTCCATACTTCCATTCCTTGTCTCGTGTTCCCCAACCGAAATAACCGCCAATTTGTATATTCTTCATGAGGTTTTGCGATGTTTCAAGGCCTAACCCAAGTCGATATCCTTCATAATTTCGGAATGTCACGAGACGCTGAAGGTCCAAATTGATCATTTTACCTACTGGAATTTTCCCCTCTGAGAGCACTTTTAGCACGCCAATAAATCGATCAAAATTATTCGCTTCTCCAATGCTATCAATCACGCGGTAGGTTTCCTTTTCCTTGTCCGTAATCGTATATTTCCGATACTTCTCCCACTCCTCATCTTCGAGTTCGCCAGCATTTTCTGCTGTTTCCACAACAATGTTATCATTAAACCCTTTCTTATCGATCTCAGGGTTGATTTTGACCTCATCAATATACGAACTACCACGTCCAATTAAATATGCCGATTTCAGATTTGGATCTAACTCCAGCGATCGGAAATCAATCTCGGTTGTCAACTTAGAAGGAAACCATTTTTGTCCATCTACGAACGCATACTCTTGAACGATTCTCATGGAATTCCCTGTTGAATCGCCATAGGGTTCAGCGATCACTTTCTCTATCGCGTAGCCATTCGTGTTAATGTACAAATGTCCCGTCATCCCATTGAATACTTTTCCGAGCCGCGGTCGATAAAAGATGGTGAAGGTCGTGTCTTGATTGACGATGGTTGTATCTTCCAAAATGAATAGATAGCGGTTGATTCCACCACGCGCAATGGGGTTTACATATTGATTCCCGAATAAATTGAATTGGTTCTCGTAAAAATGAAACGACTGCAAGCTCTTTGCAAAAGTAGAAAACAAAGGATCAGAAATCCCGGATACCTTGTACGCTAGAATCTCTTCTTTGTCACGGTAAGGAGGAATAAAACTTCGTTTTGATATGCTTTCCATCAAGAAAATATGCTGATCTTCAGAAAAATCGCGCATATCAATCAAGTTGGAGTCTGTGGTTTCTTCAGGAATTTCCGCTATTGCCTCAGGATTAATATCAATTTTGAACTTGCTGTAGCTTCTGTAGGTGAATGCATCGTTTTTAACTGGGTGGTTTATTTTTCGTCGATCAATCACCTTGCGCATGATGCGATGAGCAGGGTTTTCACCAGCTACCACAACCACTTCTTCTACGTCTTGCTCTCCATATTTCATGTGCAATACGTTCCCTTTTACCTCCGACAATACATAGGTGGTATCGAGATACTGTGTGTAATTCAACTCCACTGAAGTCACCCCATCACTTAGTGAGAAATAACCATCCAAATCACTCAAAAAAGGTGTTCCAACATTTGGGGTTACTTTCACAAAAGGAATCGGTTCATTGGTTCCTTCTTCCTGTATTTGAAATGTTTGTTGCGCTAAAGTACAGAAGGCACTAACAACTGAAAGGAATAGAAGTATCGTTTTGTTCATGGTTACAAAGCTAATCGAACTGTTTGATTTTTTTGATCTTTCCAATTAAGACTGAAGAAGAAACGGAAAGTTGCATCGACAAATTGCATTTGCTCGGTTTTTTCGTACGTTGCTGATCGCGCGATTTCTCCGTACTTTTGGTGTATCGGACGAACAGCAGATCATATCAATATTTTACGGCATTTGACATTTCCTAGGATTTGGCAAAGCGTTGTATTGAAGTCGAGTTATTGGTTTTCACGTTTGCGGAAGAAGTCATTTCATAAGGGAATGCCGATTAGTTTGAGCATTGAACCCACTACGGCCTGTAATTTAGGATGTCCTGAATGTCCAAGCGGATTGAAACAGTTCACCCGTCCGACAGGAAAACTGAATCTTGATTTACATGAGAAGATGTTGGATCAAGTGAAAAAATCAGTCTTCTACATTAACTATTATTTCCAGGGAGAACCATTTTTGCACCCGCAGTTTTTGGACTTAATTCGAAGTGCGAAGCAACGAAAAATCTATACGGCTACTTCAACGAATGCGCACTTCATCAACTCGGAAAAAGCAAAAGAAATTGTTGCTTCAGGCTTGGATCGGTTAATTATTTCCATCGATGGACTTACGCAGGAAACTTACGAGAATTATCGCGTTCATGGAAAACTGGACAAAGTGATTGAAGGAACTAAACACCTTGTAGCAGCGAAGCAGGAAGCGCAGTCGAAAACACCTCATTTGATTTTTCAGTTTTTGGCTGTAAAACCGAACGAACATGAAATCCCAGAGGTCTTTCGTTTAGGGAAAGAAATGGGTGTGGATGAAGTTCGGATTAAAACGGCTCAACTCTACGATTACAAACACGGAAATCCACTCATGCCCGAGAACGAAACGTATGCACGCTACAAGAAGAATGTGGATGGAACATACTCCCTGAAATACAAAACAGGAAACCATTGTTGGCGTATGTGGTCTTCCTCTGTGCTAACGTGGGATGGAAAAGTCGTTCCGTGTTGTTTCGACAAAGATGCACAGCACGTATTAGGTTCATTAGAAAACGCCACGTTCAAAGAAATTTGGGACAGCTCCGCCTATCGCGGATTTCGAAATGCCGTACTGACATCACGAAATGAGATTGACATCTGTCAAAATTGCTCTGAAGGCGCCAAAGTCTGGGCGTGACTTCAACGGACTCCGTCACCAAAATGTCGATTAAAACGGCAAAGTCAATCCTAAATCGAAGGCAATTATGTTTCTGAATAGGTACTCGCGAATTTCGCCTGCCACATCTCGATTAAATTCATACGATGTAAACCCAAAATCAAGCGTGTATCGAATTCCGTAGTTCAGCATTAATGATTTCCCGATGGGCGTTCGCGTTTTCAGACCGTACATCAATTGTGCAAATCTTACAGAACCCTCCATGTTATTATCCTTGAATAACGCATCTTGATCTGCGGAAGCACCATTCGGACCACCTGAAATAGTTCCGTTACTGTATTCAACCAAGTAGTTTTTCTTAGCGATAGAATTAATGGTAAATCCGACACCTATTTGGTGCACCAGTCCATTTGGAAGGAGTCCATTTCGACCACTTATTTCAATTCTTGGAAGAATCAGAATCGAATTTGTTATCAAGCTTTCATGATTCTCGATGTAGTTGTAACCATCCATTTCACTTCCATAGAGTACTCTATCAGACAACCTGAAACGATCGAAGCCAAGTTCAAGAGCTAATCCTACATTCGATTCTATTGCACGCCCAATGCTCACTCTTGCTCCCGTATTGAACCATTCAGTATAAGGAGATAATGAATTCCCAGAAGGTCGTAATACGGCTCCCCGGTTAAGGTTAGTCAACCCATAAATCAACGAAACATACGAGCTAGAAGATAGATCAATGAAGTTCTTTTTTCCGTAATATCCGTAGTTATCTTGTGCGCTTACTGTAATAGAGAGCACGGTAAAACTGATCAATAATATAAACGTGTTTTTCATGCTCTCGAATTAATGTGTTGAACTTAAGTGTTTGAACAAACTATACATTCTGTTCCCGATATTATGTTTCGTCAAACGCTCGTTGAAATGAAAGATATTCCCCGCTTTGAATTCACCTGAATCCAAGTCCATCAATAAAACAGTCAACCTGGTTTGATTCCCCGACATCAATTTGATTGGAATGTACAGTGTGAGGGTAAACGGAAGTGTTGGATAAATAAGCGCTGACAGCAAAACGCCATAAAGATTAATGTCTGGCTCAAAGGTATGGTCTACCACCGTGAACATCACATTTGAGGTTCCGTTGTAATCGGCAATCTTTTTCAACTCTAGGTAATCAATAGGAAAAGGCGTCACATCATCCTCTTCCACAAGCTGATTGAGGAATCCAATTAGCGTAGAGCGCGCATTGTATGATTCAGTCGTTAAATTTCGCTTATCAATACTATGCGTCATTGTTCCTGCCTGATCTGCCGCTTCAACAATGGCATCAGCAA
>JABXHO010000133.1 GCA_013373595.1 Flavobacteriales bacterium
CTACGGCGGCGGCGGCGGCGGAAGTGATAACTTTAGTGGTGTCAATTTCATCGGTGGCGGTGGTGGCGGCGGTGGCTCTAGTCTCGTTCCTGCCGGTTGGGGGTGTGCTCAAAATGGTTTCGGTGATGGCTCCGTGTCGATCACATATACTGGTGGAATCATTGCGACAGCATCAAACACTGGTCCTTACTGTGAGGAGGAAACAATTCAGTTGAATGGTCCTGGTGGCGTTCCAACATATATTTATAGCTGGACTGGCCCGAACGGATTTACATCGAATGCTCAAAGCCCATCTATTCCGAATGCAACACCAGCAATGAGTGGTGTTTACCAATTAATACTTACAGATTCGTCATGTCCGGAGTCTGATACGGCAACCACAACGGTTGTGGTAAATCCTAAGCCCGACGTAGATGCAGTCACAGATCAAATTGTATGTCACGGAGACAATACACAAGCCGTTTCGTTTAATGGTACTGTTGCGAACACAGTTTTTGATTGGACGAATGATAACACAACAACTGGATTGCCAGGAACAGGCTCAGGAGACATTGCAGCCTTTCAAGGGAACGCTGTTGGAACAGTAGAAGTATCCAATGTGGAAGTTACTCCTTCAACGGCTTTCTGTGTCGGCGATCCAGAATCCTTCTCGATTACAGTATTGCCTTCACCCACAATTTCAGTATCGAATGATACCACAATTTGTGAAAATGGAACGGCTACGCTTATCGCAACAGGTGCCGGCGGTGGTGGAGGTCCGTATACCTATTTCTGGGATTTTACAACAAACGGCGACGCCATTCAGTACGTGGATCCATTGAATCCAACATCGTATTCTGTTTACGTTGAGAACCCTTATGGATGCGAATCAGGAACTGAAGTTATCGACGTGACGTTGAACCCACCATTAACAGGAACAATCTCACCATTCGATACTGTTTGTCCAGGATACGATACGGATTTATTCGCTACTGTGTCTGGAGGAATTGGTCAGCCCTATACGTTTGTATGGAGCGAAGGATCAACGTTTACAGGTGTAGGAAATCATTCCATCAACGTAGCGCCTGCAGCAACAACGGACTATTCGGTAACGATTACAGATGGATGTGAGTCAACACCTTTGGTAATGGGAACAAACGTACGTGTTGCTCCATTGCCAGTTCCTGAAGTGGATGTACTAAACCCAGTTCAGTGTGAGCCAGCGATTTTTGATATTGTAAATACAACAGATCCAGCGTTAAGTCAATACAATTATTGGTTAGTGGATGGAACGCAGCAGTTCTTAAATCAAGATACCATCACAACTACCGAAATGTGGGCTGGAGAGTACGACGTTCAATTGGTTGTTACTTCTTATGAAGGATGTGTGGACTCAGTAACTTGGAGTGAACTTCTAAGTGTAGATCCAAAACCAGTTGCTGATTTCAAATACTCACCAAATCCAGTTTTGATGTTCAATACACAAGTATTGTTCACAAACTATTCATTCAACGGATACACCTACCAATGGTTCTTTGAAGATGGAGTACCCTCTCAGTCAACACAAACAAATGTTCAGGTATTATTCCCTGATGGAGTAGAAGGACGTTATGACGTTCAATTGATTACAACCTCAGAACTTGGATGTGTGGATACAATGAATCAAGAATTGATTGTATATCCTGAAGTATTGATTTACGCTCCAAATGCGTTTACACCAGATGGTGATGAGCACAACCAAACGTGGAGAGTATTCATGGAAGGAATCGATGTGTACGATTTCGAATTATTAATCTTCAATCGATGGGGAGAAGTGATTTGGGAATCGCACGATCTTGAAGTGGGATGGGATGGAACCTACGGTGGAAAACCTGTAGAAACAGGAATGTACACATGGATCATTCGAACGAAAGATTTGCAGAATGATGCGAAGTACACATTCGATGGACACATCAACCTCTTAAAATGATAGAATCACCATTTTAGTATATAAAACGCCTCTTTTTCAAAGGGGCGTTTTTGTTTTGTATTGCCTACCTTTGTGTGCAACGTGAATAACGGATATTAAAGAGTATACAATATGAACGATACAATGGAATTAACAGCATTTCAAAAGGATATTATGGAAGGGATTCCATCAGTAATTCCCCCAATGCCAGAGAAGGAAGAAGGAATCAACCACGCACCAAAGCGTAAACAGATTTTAACAGAAGACGAGCGAAAATTGGCACTTCGAAATGCACTTCGTTATTTTCCAAAGGAGCAACACGCAACACTTGCTCCTGAGTTTTTGAAGGAATTGGATGACTACGGTCGAATCTATATGCTTCGTTATCGTCCAACGTACAAAATGTATGCGCGCGGTATTGATGAATATCCTGGGAAATGTGATCAGGCAAAAGCAATCATGTTGATGATCCAAAACAACTTGGATTATGCTGTGGCACAACATCCGCACGAGCTGATAACATACGGAGGCAATGGAGCTGTTTTTCAAAATTGGATTCAGTACCGACTCACGATGAAATACTTGTCGGAAATGACTGATGAGCAAACCTTGGCCATGTATTCTGGACATCCAATGGGACTTTTCCCTTCGCATAAGGATGCGCCAAGAGTGGTCGTGACAAATGGAATGGTGATCCCGAACTATTCAAAACCAGATGACTGGGAAAAATTCAACGCCTTAGGTGTGTCGCAATACGGACAAATGACGGCAGGATCATACATGTACATCGGCCCACAAGGAATTGTACATGGAACAACCATTACCGTATTAAATGGATTTAGAAAGATTAAAAAATCGCCTGCTGGATCGCTTTTCGTGACGTCTGGTTTAGGCGGAATGAGTGGAGCACAACCAAAGGCAGGAAGTATTGCTGGGTGTGTAACCGTTTGTGCCGAAGTGAATCCAAAAATCACTAAAATACGCCATGAGCAAGGCTGGGTCAATGAAATTATCAGCGATTTGGACGAGTTAGTTGCTCGTGTGCGAAAAGCGCAAGAAGCAAAAGAAGTGGTTTCTATCGCCTACCTCGGAAATGTAGTAGAGGTATGGGAAAAATTCGATGCAGATAATATTCATATTGATTTAGGTTCAGATCAAACGTCGTTACACAATCCTTGGGCAGGTGGATACTACCCAATGGGATTGACATTCGAAGAATCCAATCAAATGATGGCAACAAATCCTGATGCATTTAAAAAAGAAGTGCAAGCTACGCTTGTTAGACATGCGGCGGCAATAAATAAACACACAACGAAAGGAACTTACTTCTTTGATTATGGAAATGCGTTTTTGCTTGAGGCGTCTCGCGCAGGTGCGGATGTGATGGCAGACAACGGTGTGGATTTCAAATATCCTTCCTATGTGCAAGATATCATGGGACCTATGTGTTTCGATTATGGATTTGGACCTTTCCGTTGGGTGTGTGCATCTGGGAAACCAGAAGACTTGGCGAAAACGGATGAGATTGCCTGTCAGGTATTGGAAGAAATTCGAGCGAATAGCCCTCAAGAGATTCAACAACAGATGGCGGACAATATCCAGTGGATCAAAGGAGCGCAAGAAAACAAATTGGTGGTTGGTTCGCAGGCACGTATTCTCTACGCAGATGCAGAAGGACGTATGAAGATTGCAAAGGCGTTCAATGATGCTATTGCAAACGACGAAATTGGACCTGTTGTTTTAGGACGCGATCATCACGATGTGTCAGGAACAGATTCACCTTACCGTGAAACATCGAATATTTATGACGGTTCTCGTTTTACAGCCGATATGGCCATCCAAAATGTTATTGGTGATGGATTCCGCGGAGCTACATGGATTTCTATCCACAACGGTGGAGGTGTCGGTTGGGGAGAAGTAATCAACGGTGGATTTGGAATGCTACTCGATGGTAGTGCCGATTCTGAGCGTAGATTAACATCAATGCTTCACTGGGACGTCAATAACGGAATTGCTCGAAGAAACTGGGCACGAAATGAGGGAGCAACCTTTGCGATTAAACGTGCTATGGAAGTAGAGCCTAAATTAAAGGTGACGGTTCCTGAATTAGTAGATGATGGAATCATCAATGATTTGTTTTAGCATTCCTTCCGTACAAAATAGATGAAACAAAAAAATGCACGCCTAATTGGCGTGCATTTTCATTGTGGATTTATCCTATGGGTTTAGACATAGGTAATACCTTCCACTTTGATTACTGGTTTTAACAAATACGAACCAGTTCCTTGAAGGACAACGGAATTGTCAACGTCAAAGTCAATTAAAACAATTACGTTTTCGTTGTTTTGAATGTCCGCATTCAAATTAAATTTGAGTCCAGTATTCGTTTGACTGCTTGTTAAAAGTCCATATGTGGTTCCATCAATTACGATAGAGTTTTCTGTTCCGAGAATGAGGCGCATTTGTGAAGCCTTCCCAACAGGGATAGATTCGTTTTCGGTAAGAACAGCTGTAACACCATTTTGCAATTCTAGAAGGTTGTAAACACCTGCTTCGGTTGATAGGCTTACCCATCCGTCGTCACCAACGCTTTCGTCCTCATATTTCACTTGTACTTCCTGTACTTGTACGAATACGGCCTCTGCATCGTATGGAGCATCTTCCATTCGTACGGTCATTTTTCCTTCTCCTTTATTTTTGTCGCATGAAGTGGTGAAGGCCATCACTGCTGCTAATCCAAATAATGTGATAATTGTTTTCATTGTTTTTGAGTTTTAATGTTCGATAATTCGTTTGCTTCTTTGATTCAACTAATGCGTTGCGATTAGAAGGTAACTTTAATTCCGAGTCCTGGATCTAACGATGTCCAAACTCCACCAGTGTTAATGAACTCAATGTATGGTTTCACGTCTAAACTCATTGCAATGGGAGTTGATGGGATTTTGTACTCTAATCCAAGTACACCATCTACACCTAATCCGAATGAACCTTCACGGTAATACTCGTATCGATTTCCGTAATGTCTGTAGATTCTTCGATTCGATTGAATGGCTGCGTGTGCACCACCACCGTAATACCAATTCATTCCGCTTACATTGAACGCTTGAGTGTGACGTTCGTAAAGAACGGTTGCACTGAAACCATGATACCAAGCTCCGAAAATTCCTTCCAAGGCGTCGTTCGATCCTACGAAGCGTTTAACTGTTAAGCCTGATGTCTCACCTGCTCTAAGTCCAACTGCTGTTCGATAATCGGTTGAATTAATGGCCAAATCCTGTGCGTTCGATCCAAATGCTAAAAGTGTTGTTGTCAATAATGCTAATGCTATGCGTTTCATAATAATTATATTTTTGATTCGTATTTGTTCGGTTATCCTATATGAGAAGAACATACCAAAGCACGATTAAAAACGTAACTTACTGATTATTAGTACTGAATGAATTTTGCAGGATGTTGTAGTATTTTCAAATTGAAAATAACCCTTTCAATTTGAATAGAAAATGAGGTTTCAAAAGGATGAAAACACACCTATTCTTGCGATGCCAGTCTAACAATCGAATAAATGATGGCACTATTCCATCGTCTATCCTATAAAATTCAGTAACTTTATTCGCCCTGAACCGTGTGTTAAATACAACACTATGGAGATAGATATTGTCAAAAATGAAAAAGAACGTTTCGTTATTATCGGAGGCGGTTTTGGAGGATTAGAAATTGCACGACGATTAGTAAAGTTGAACGTTCAGGTCGTTTTAATCGACCGCCACAATTATCACCAATTCCAGCCCTTATTTTATCAGGTTGCCACAGCAGGACTCGAGCCGAGTTCCATAATTTTTCCTTTCAGGAGGAACTTTCAGCGAAAAGATAATTTCCACTTCCGAATGGCCGAGGTCGACCGCATCGACGGTGAAAAGAAGATCGTTCATACGTCTATTGGATACCTTACTTTCGATAAACTTATTATTGCAACGGGCGCTACAAACAATTTCTTCGGAAACAATGAAATTGAAGAGCACGCACTAGCGATGAAAAGCATCAATGAATCACTTCGCATTCGAAATCGTGTACTGGAACAGTTCGAGGAAGCGCTCAGTGTTCCAGAAAATGAAAAAAAGGAACACATTACATTTGCCATTGCCGGAGGAGGACCAACGGGAGTTGAATTGGCGGGTTCAATCGCTGAAATGAAACGTTATATTCTTCCTAAGGAATACCCCGAGTTGGATTTCGATCAGATGCGAATTATTCTCGTTGAGGGAGCTCCACGTGTGTTAAATGCAATGCTCGAAAAGTCTTCAATGAAGGCAAAAAAATATTTGGAAGGATTGGGAGTAGAGGTGTTGGTCAATACGCGCGTGAATGGATATGATGGCACGGAGTTAACGCTGAATAATGACACAACGATTCGTGCAAAGACCTTGATTTGGGCGGCAGGAATCAAAGGGAATTATATCGATGGGATTCCAGAAGATGCAAAAGTGCGTGGAAATCGGATTTCAGTCAATCAGTTTAATCAGATAATTGGGATGGAGGATGTGTATGCCATTGGAGACGTAGCGAACATGGCAAATGTTGATCTAGCGTACCCAAATGGTCATCCGCAGTTGGCTCAAGTAGCTATTCAACAAGGAAATCGGTTCTACAAGAATATGAAGGACCAACTCCGAGGAAAGGAAATGACGCCATTCAAATACAAAAATTTGGGAACGATGGCTACCGTTGGAAGAAACAAAGCGGTTGTGGAGCTTCCCAAAATGAAGTTTTATGGTTTCTTCGCGTGGCTCGTCTGGATGCTCGTGCACCTGCGATCGATTTTAGGTGTTCGAAACAAGTTTATTGTCTTCTTGAATTGGGTGTGGAACTATTTTACGTACAATTTATCGCTTCGTGTGATCATTAAAGGTGGTGCGAATAAGGATCAAGATTAAAAATGTGGCTATCGATCAATAGTAGCGACATTTCCTCCAGAAAACATCTACGCTATCTTACTCTTTTCGTGTGAGCCACTTGACTTCTTTTGTTCGGGTGCAAAAGGTCAGAATTCCTCCGCGCATCGCTACGTACAGAGTATCTTCATAAAGGATCAAATTACTCGGGTAGAGGTACGGGAATTCTACGTTGTGAAAAAGACAAGTTGTGTCCATTTTTGTGTTGATGGCATAGAGTTTTGAATCGGTAAGAAGATAACCTTCGTCGCGTGTATTGAAAAGAAGGTACCGCGGCGTCTCGTCTAAGGTCAATAAGGTATCGAGCGTTTGATCATCCTTTAATTCAACAATCGTTCCTCCAGACAAACCTAAATGGGAAAGCCCTTCGACCATGTACACTTTATCTTCAAACGTAAATAGTTGATTGACATTCGCATGACAAATTTCCGAACATTTCTTGAAGTTACTCGATAGTTTGAAAAGTGTTCCACCCCATTCACCTCTATTTGTACCGATATACCAATCGTTTTCGTTTCGCAAGATGTGATAGTTTCCTCCTCCTATGCGACATTTTACGTGATCAGCTAGCTCTTCAACGGGAAAGGGAAGTGTATCGCCATAGAATTCCACGTCGTAGCGATCCAAGAAAAAGAGATTTCCATTTTTGACAATTCCCGTCCAATCAATCGAGTGTCGATTGAGATCTCGGAGTTCATCTTCAGAGGGAAGCTCATTTACAGTAAAACGATCAAGCGGAACGAACTCAATTTCATCCTGAGAGTACGCCCCATGCATTAGGAGGCAAAATGCGATAAGAAATAGGTTGCTCAATATGGTCATGACTACAATCGATATCCAAACCCAACTTGCACCACTTCGCGCCAGCCAGCACCAATTTTAAAGATCATTTTCTTTCCTGATGGCTGATAACGGTATCCCAAATACGGTCTGTAGAGCCCACCAATAAATGTTATTGCTTGACCTTTCAATCCGCGGTCGAAATGTGCAACGAATGCCGAACTGAGCTCAAGAAAATGATTTTCACCTCCAAACAAATAACTCATCCCAGCTGTTCCTATCGACCCCTTGTTTACGTTTATGATTGATGCACTCCATCCGCCAACGCGCAGAAAGGGACGAAGTTGGTGTTTGTTTGTGTTTTTGAGAAGGTCAAAGCTTTCGTATCCCACGGAATAAGTGGAGTAAACGAAGACTGTTCCGAAGTGAACATGTACATTCCCTCTGTCGCTAGATTGCGCTGTCGAAAATTGTGCTCCGAACAAAAGAAGAGCTATTAAAACTGATTTCATCATTTTCCTGTTATTGTTCGACCGATTTGTTGATGCTCTTCCAATACGTGATCGGGTAAATTTCGTGTTCCAATGGACTTTTTTACATCGAAACCACTAGGCCAGAAGTAGCCAAGAATACCAATAATGGTGGTGTCTGAGTTCGCCAGATTGTAATAGTCTCTCGCGATAAAATCCATGTCATTTTTACTTATTCCAGAGCTTCCATGAAGTATTTTAATCCAGTGAGCATCCATAATCAAATAGATTTTCTGATGACTCTTCATCTTAGCTTTTAGCGTATTGAACTCCTGAATGAATGCTGGATTGGCAGATGGTTCTTGAAGGAAATAATGATCAAACCCTACCCAATCAACACTGTTTGGAGTGTACAGATTATCGATATCAGCGAACGCTTCCACATTGAAAATGGGCACTTGGGGAACGGTAGATTTTGCGTAATCACATGCGAGAGTAAATTCATTTTCAGGGATTCCATTCCACGATGGTTCTTCTCCAATATAAAAACAGTTGATGAGGTTGGCATTAGCATTAATGTCGTTGGTAGATACAAATGTATCCCATCGTTGCTGATAGTCGGAACGTAGTCCGTAGATATATCCGCTTTTGTCACCGCCCTCACTCTTCTGCTCAAAGAAAATTTCATTTAGGTGAAGAATGGCTTTCACGTTGTGCTGATCAAAGGTTTGCATGCGGGATACAATATTCTCGGAAGGGTCAATAACGAGTATGTCCGCCACATTGGAAAACGCGTGTACTTCGTCGATATAATTGGTCTTTGCTTCCGCATCAGAAGGATCGTCCCAACCGACATCTATCAAGGTATATCCAAAATAGGTCAAGTTGTTATTCGTCTTTGGAGGCAGTGGCTCTTGTATTCCTTTCTTGGAGCAGGCCGAAATCAGGAATAGACATGCTAAAAAGCAGGTAAACAGCTGGAATTTCATTCTAGTTTTTTTGAAAAATACAAAATTTTCCGAATTATGAATTCTCACTAGAGTCTCTCATCATTCTTAGAATAAGAAAAAAGACAAACATGATGAGCATACACGGAATGTAACAGAGCAGATAGCTGAAAGTCAATACATGCCACAATTGAAAACTGCCAGAGGCAGTAAGTGAACTAATCTCTTATTTCATTTTACACATGCACCATCCATTTGCAATTAACACGTAGAGAATTGAAATTAGTTTCATGTCGGTTTACTTTAATTGAAGATTGGAATTTCTTCTTCGGTATTTCCATTCAGCTTGGGTGCATTTTAAATCAATCAGGGTGTCTTGTTCGATGATTTTTAAACCGCACTTTCCAGGATGATCTTTGTAAATGTTTTTCGTTCCCCATGGGAAGTCAATTTTAGTAGCTCCTCCCACGATCAATTTCTCGTTGGGTGCCAACGTGATGGCTGTGTCCTTTGGTTGGGTTGAATTGTACATTGAAAAATGATCGGCAGAGTAGTTTGGAACGAAGAGTTTAATAGGAGCGGACGTTTTGTTTTCAACCGAATAGGATAAGTGAACCACTGCATCACAACTAACGAGTGAGGCAGTCAGCAAGATCAATATCGAAAGAAGAATATGTTTAGACATAGCGCTTTTTTGAAAAACGGAATTTTTGGTCACTTTCCATCAAACCATGATTGTTTTACGCCTCCGCTACTTCCAATTTCGGGTAAAGGGCGATCATAATGCAGTTGTTTGTTGTATGCATTTAACCGAAGCGATTTAAACTGAATATGTTCTTTTTCGAGTTTAATGGCTGTTTGGTGAATGATTGTGAGGTGTTCTTGACGCAAATATTTATTGTAAATCAGTTTATTCCCTACGGAAATGATGTCCGTGTGTAAACCGTTCTTCACTGCAGTTTCGAATTCCTTCCATAATTCTGGATACACCAATTTTTGACGCTTACGCATGTTGTACAGACCTATTTGAATCCCGACTGCAATCATTAAAGTGATTCCAAGTGCGATAAAAAGTGTAGGTCCTGCGTCCATAGAGAAATGAGTTAATCCAATTTACGAATTCTACCTTGATTTTTCTTTGAATGAACTAAAATCGTATGGATGAAGTATTGTTATTAACAGAGAATCAGCCAATCAAAACTAATCCTTCACAAATCCATCCCAACGACGCATGTACGTCACAAAAGCTTCTCCCAATCCTTCAGATTTTAGATATTCCGCAGAAACAGGAAGAGAAGCGGGCTCAAATGTTTGATCTTCGATCACCCGTTTGGGGAAGTCGTGATGTAAAATGGCTGAATGACCAATGGAAACGAAATCAACTTTGGAATCGAGCACCTTTTGAACGTCTTCTCCCTTGTTGATCTTTCCAGCAACCGTTAATCGAACGTTTTTCAAATCTAAATCGGTGAAATGACTCAAAAGCGATTGCTCTTGATATGCTTCATCTTCTGGATCTTTGAAAACGTCCCATAGCGAAATATCGAGGAAATCAATCTTGCCTTCATTAACGAGTCGTTGCGAAACTTCTTTTACTTCGATGAGGTCCATTCCAAAGCGTTCTGGTGAGAGACGAACACCGAGAAGAAAATCAGCACCACATTTTTCACGCACTTCATCTACTATTTGGAAGAGCAACCGCGCTCTGTTTTCGAGGCTTCCACCATATTCATCCGACCGATGATTGATTTCAGCGCTCAAGAATTGTGCGAGAATGTATCCGTGAGCTCCGTGAATTTCAACGCCGTCGTAACCTGCTTGCTTCGAGCGAATGGCTGCATTCACGAAATCATCCTTTAGTTGATGAACTTCTTCTAATGACATGCTACGCGCATCAAATTTTTCATTTTCCGATGGACAAACAGGTGCTTCACCAATCAATTCTTTGGGAGAGCGCATTCCTGCATGGTGCAGCTGAATCACAGCAAGACTTCCGTACTCCTTAATCTTTGAAGCTAAACGTGTGTGACCCTCAATGTGCTTATCCGAGAAAATTCCCAATTGACCAGGAAAACCCTTGCCGATTTCACTTACATGCGATGCACAGGTCATTACCAGACCAAATCCGCCTTTGGCGCGCATCGTGAGCCAGTTGAACTCGTCATCGGATAGCGTTCCATCCTCATGACTCTGTGTATTCGTCATGGGGGCAACGGAGAACCGGTTTTTCATTGTTTTTCCGCAGGCGAAAGTAAGGGGAGATTGGAGATCGTTCATATTGTTTTTAGTTTCGATAATTGACCATTATGTTCCCTTGAATATAACCGTTTCCTTCGTTTATTCAAATAGTCATCGAAAGAGAAATGTCGTTCAGTGTTTATTCTTTTTCATCAAAGAACTTCCACTCTCGGGTGTAATCACTTGTTTGATACGTTTTTACTTCACCCAAAGAATCTACTCCAAAACGGTGATCGCTCACTTCTTTAACTAGAATCACTGTCGTGTCTAGGCTGAGTTCGCTCGGGTCATAACGAAGCTGTTTGAAGGTGTATTTTTTGAAGGCTGTTGGATTTTTTTCGGGAATCATCAAGACAAATTGATTTTGCTCATCGACGAAGTAGTATCGTCCGAATTTTTCTAGATAAATTCTGGGTAAGGAATATCCGAGTGCACCTCCGTATCCATCAAACTTAAATTCCTTGACGATTTTACCTTGCTTGTTATACAATCTCCCACCTAGAGCAGCAGTATCTTCACGAAAGGCGTAGGAAACAAAAGCATGATCACCAATAACCATATTTCCTGCTACATCAGAATATTTTCGATGGATGTCTGTCACTTTTCCATCTTTAGAAATAAGTTCGGAACATGTGAGCAAGAAGCTACTGTCTGGAGAATAAGCGACTTCGCATTCTCCGTTGGAGCCTCCATGTCCCATGTGATAGTTTATTTGATAATTTCCATTTAGATCAAAAAAGAGAATTCCCTGAACGCCAAAGTCGCTATCTGGAACCCAGAAATCTTGTGTCAGCACCAATTGTTGAGTAGCCGGTAGGAAGGTCTGAAATTCAGGTACCCACATATTACTCTGCACCACAATACTCCCAAGATCTTTGAAGTAATCTTTCTTTGTGAATTCTTTCTTCCATAGTGTTTGGTTTCTCGCATTACTTAAATGAAATTGATAAATGATATCACGTCCTGAGTAACGCGTAACATGTATTTTCCCCTCTTTTTTGTAGGGCGTTTCATCATAGTAAACGGTATCGTTTCCTTTTAACTTGAGTGAAATTTGAAATGTGTAGTGCTTGCCCGCTGCGAGAAAGGTGGTGTCGAAATACTTTGGGATGGAATCAATATACGATTGTCCATACCCAGAGTAAACAGTATCGAGAATTGGAGCCGATTTAATTACTTCTTGCACTTCTGCTTGTGGAAGATTTGGATTCGGAAGCTCGGAATCTTCTTTACAGGAAAGTAGAAAAAGGGTACAAATAAAAAGGGCAAGCGTTTTCACAAGAACGATGTAGTGCTTAAAATCCAATGCGCTTCTTTTTCGTGTGTTGATCAAACTTCTTCGCCTGATAATTGAAGATTTCGGCAACCGTCAATTCTTCATCCACCGAATCGACTCCCAAAGACTGAAGTAAATGATTGGTTTTCTCAAGAGATAAGGCCTGAAAATCGTAATAAGCAATCATTCTTCCTTTGCGTAGCAAGGCTTTGTCTACTTTTTCAATATTTGTATTGAATGTACAGATGATTTTTACGTTCAAATAATCGCTAAAAAGTCCATCTGTGAGTTGCAGTATCGTCGATACAACTGAGTTTTCATTCGCTTGCTCGCGCGTCGTTAATACTTTTTCAGCATCTTCAATAATCAAAACGGAATCGCGGTGTTTCAAGAGAAAAGAGATGAATTCAGGGTCGAGTAGTTCGTTGACAAATTCGTTCTGAATGAAAATAAAGCTCTTCTTGGTATGCGTTCCGATGAGGTGTTTGATGTAGGATGTTTTGCCTGTACCTGGCTTTCCGTGTAGGAGAATCAATCCGGCCTTGTTGGTGTTCAAGGATTTTTCAATGATTTCACTCACCTCGATGAAATCCGAGTTATATGTCTTTTCAAGGTCCAGAGAAAACTTCTCTAGCTTAACTTCTTTGGTTTTAAAGTTGTCTTTTGCCTTTGATAGAATGCGGAAGGTAGGCGATTTCTTCTCTCCGAGCTCTTTTCGAAGTGTATGATTCATCGAAATGACCCAGTCTTCCGTTTCCTTCATTTTTACGTCGTACAAGAACTCGACATCTAAAAAGTTATTTCTGAGGGATACCCACAAAACAAGCCGTTTGCCAGGACTTTTGAACAAATACTCGAAAATATAGTCACTTGATAATTCGGTATCTTGATCGTCTTTGGTGTTCCAACTTTTCGTTACAATTTCAAGATCATTCGCGGAAGGGTCGATCAACTCAATGACTTTTTCCATGTTTTCCTTCGTTTCTTCCAAAGGAATTTCCGCCAGCATGTCGGATGCGATAGCGTCAAAGGAAATGGTAAAATAGGCCGCTCGATCAAAATCGTGATATGCGTCGAAAGATTTAATTAATTCTGTCATGTGGACGATTACTTAAGGTAGAAGATGCAAGAACACGAAATTCTGAATGAACTACAAATGAATTATGCGGTTTTTCATTTAAGTTCTTGGAATCTGTGTTAAAATTCCCAAGTCACATTCAACGGTTTTTCCATCCAGGGAAGTTGAACGATCGAAAAGTTGAATGGAGCTTGGCGAAGAAGAATGTCGTAGGGTCTTTTTTCTACAGCTAGACTCCAACCTTCCTCGTTTGAATGAAGGATTCCGTTTCGCATGAACCAATTACCTCGGAATTGATCGATAGAACTATTCTCGATTCCTTGCCACGAAACAATAATCACTTGAATGAGTGCGTCGATGGTTTCTTTTTCCTCATCGGATAAAACAGATTCTTTTGGAGTTGACTCATCTGGTTTACGGTTGCAGATAATATTTGCTAAGGGTGAAATACTGGGCTGTTCGAAAGATCCAATGCACAAATAATTGAGTGTTTGAACGGCTTTCGTTGGATCTACAATCGTTTTTTGATCGGCGTCTATCACCTTGAGTCGCTCAAATAGCATGGGAAGGTAAATAGCTGCGATAACAATTCCTGATTCAGTAATTTTTAATTCTTGTGGTTTGGTTTCGGACATGAATACCTTGTTTTTGATGTTGATTTGACCAGTAAAATACAAATTTATTGAGTTCCAATCGTTTCTGTTTTTCACTTAATCATTGCTTCAACTGGTTCATGGTTGCGATGCAAATTCTTAATGTATTCATGGTTTGGACTTCACGTTGTATAAATGCGACAAAACCACCTTTGCAGCAAAAAAAGAATGGAGTTATTTATCGCGCTATTTGGAGCACTTTTCTCAGTTATGAACCCGTTTGGGACGGTTCCCGTTTTTGCAAGTTTAACCAGTAAGAACTCGAAGTTGGAGCGAAACAAAATCGCATTTTGGACGGCCTTCAACGTGCTGCTTATCTTGTTGATTTCCTTTTTTGCAGGAAAGTACATTTTGGTTTTCTTCGGAATCACATTGAACTCGCTAAAAATCGCAGGAGGATTAATTATTGCTTCCTCGGGATTTGCTTTGCTTACGGGTGAATTCCGAAAGCATAAAGGAATGAAACGGGAGAAAGTGAAGGAGGACATTGAAACACGCTCCGAAATCTCATTGACGCCTTTGGCCATGCCTATGATTGCGGGACCGGGTACCATTTCCTTGTTGATTACCTACAATCAGGAATATGCAGGTGTTATGAACGTAATCTACATCCTTGCCGCAATTGTTCTGGCGGTGGCGTGTATTTATTTCATTTTGAAGAGTTCATTTTACATCGTTAAGTGGTTGGGAGCATCTGGTATCAACGCCTTGTCGCGAATTATCGGTTTTATTGTAATCGCCATTGGTGTTGAGTTTATTATTTCCGCAGTTGTGAGTGTCTTGAGACTCGATTAACACAACTTGCATACAATAAAAAAAGAGGTCGCTTTCCGATGGGTATCGGAACAAACGACCTCTTGTCAATAGTTAATCTTCGATTCTTATTTTACAATGAACTTCGAAGTGTATGGGTTTTCATCTACAATTACAGTAATGAAGTAAAGTCCAGATTCTACCGTTCCAAGATCGATCATCTCAGAGCTGTTACCTGTTACTTCACCCAATTTGTTTGAGTAGATGGCTTGTCCTAATTCATTTGTCACCATCACTTTTACATCTGCATTATCCAGTAATGAAATGTCTAAAGTGAAAGAACCGTTGTTCGGGTTTGGATAGATTGATAATGAGTTACCGTCACCAATTTCATCCAACCCAACAGTTGTCAACGTAACAGAATCAGAATAAGTTGCTGTTCCACATTGGTTGCTTACTGTCAATGTTACTTGGTAAGTTCCAGCTGCCGTGTATACGTGTGTTGGATTCTCCAAGTTTGATGAGTTACCATCACCAAAGTCCCAGTCATACGTCACTGTTCCGTCCGCTGTAGATGTATTCGTGAAGAATGCTGTTACGTAAGATGTTGTTGTTGTGTAACTAGGTACTGGCGTTGTTGCTCCTACAATAGTGATTGAATCAACACCTGACCCACATTCATCCGTAACGTTCAAGATGTATGTTCCTCCCGTTGTAACGTTAATCGATTGCGTGGTCTCCGAAGTTGACCAATCGTAACTCGTACCTACTTGCGTACTTGTTAACGTTGCTGAGTTTGGAAGACAGAAGAAAGTCGTATCTGCCGAAATGAAGTTATTGTAAACAAGATTAGACTGTGTTACAACAATCGTATCGCTTCCTGTTGTTCCGCAGGCACTCATTACATCTACATAGTATGTTCCCGGTGTGGTTACATCAAGCGACATAGTCGTGTCACCTGTGGACCAAAGGATTGTGTCTGCTGGAGCACCAGCCCAAAGTGTAAGCGTTTCATTCGTACAGATAAGAAGGTCAGCTCCAAGGAAGTTTCCAGAAAGTGGTCCGAATTCATCGGCTCCGATATCTGGCGTAGAACCATCTCTTGGCGCTCCGTCAATGTCCATAGTTACCGAAGCAATTGGAGTTCCTGCTGCATTTAATGAATCACTACAAACATGTAAATCCTCGAATGATTGGTAAACTGGGTCAACAGAAATAGAATTAGCATTCAGTCCTGTTACTGCTTGTAATGAAGCCAAATCTGGTTGGTCACCATTGAAATACGCCAAGTTGGATCCAGTTGTATAATAGTTATTGTAGTCTGAGTTCGAGAGTGTATAGTTAGATGCAAAATACGCAGCGTAACCAGGTCCTTCCGTAACGAAGCTATTATTGATTAATTCGTTCAAACCTCCACCTGTTGCGTAGAACGCACGAGAGCTCGTTCCGTCACTTTTTACAAATACACTGTTGTTTGTAAGCATCATGCGACTGTTGTTCGTCATGTAAATTCCGTAAGATGTAGAAGTGGAAAGCGGATTTCCTACACTCAGCATGTTATTGGCAAACAATCCTGAGTTCCCAGGTGCACCGTCGCAGTTACTAACGTAAGCACCATAACCGTAATTATCTGGACCTACAACAGCAGAGTTATCTGTAAATATAAAGGCATTGTCGCAGTACGTAAGGTAATATCCATATATCGTACTTGTGTACGGACTATTCATAGCCAATCGATTTTTAGTAACCGTTGGGGAATCCTGATAGTACAGACGTAGACCACTATAATACGCTTCGAGGAATTCATTTCCTTCAAAAAGAGTTCCTTGCTCTAAACTAGTTGTTCCATCACCATACCAGTAAGCCGAATAGCTACCACCTTCAAAGGTATTCTCAATGAATGAGTTGTAGTTGTCCTTAGATCCTGAAGAGTACAACAACGCTCTGTTTGTAGAGGTTGTGGTGCTCGGTCCTCCAAGAATTGCACAGTCCCAAACAGTATTGCTGTCTGATAATCCTCCAAATTCCATTACATGACCGTACGTTGCTCCTGTTGCTTCAAGGGACATTTGTTCTAAATTTACGTGATCAGCTCCAGAAAATTTAAAGGTGTAATTGTCGTTCGAAAGTGTACTAGCGAAGGTCAGTAGGACACTGTCTCGATGTCCAGCTTCTGAACGGAAGGTAATGGTATTTGCTCCGCTTGCCCCATTAATTGCTCCAAGGTTAACTTGCTCTGTATAAACTCCGGTACGTACATCGAAAATAACAGGTCCACATACACCGAATGCATTTAAGTCGGCTACGGCAGTAGAGAAATCAGGGTAATCTGGAGTTGTTCCTCCAATCGTAAAGTTTCCAGCAAGTGAAGGTTGTACGATCGCCATCGTTGAATCGTTGCTGGTTACAGTATCTGTAACACCATTTGGCATTATCGTCCATGCTTCAATTACAGTAGGAAGACCCGCAACAAAGTTGTAGGAACCAAGTGTTACTTGAGCCGTGTATGGAAGAGTACCACCAACAGTATCAATTAAACCAATGTGGTTGTATGGCGCTTGTGGCGCTCCATTGATTGTCCAGTTAACCTTTACACTATCAATTTGGTTGATTCCGTAGTTTCTGATTGTTACCACTACGTCTTCTGTTCCTTCACAAAAATTCATTGGACCGTCGATACTTGAAATACCTGCGTCATCTGGAGAGGAAGTCAATGGAAGACAGGCATTGTATGTATCGAATACCTCTTGAGCATCGAGTGCACGATCGTAGAATCGGAATTCGTCCATGATTTGCCCAGCTGCTAAACCTGTGTTTGTGTTGTATCCGCCAACTGTAAAAGCTCCTCCGGTAATGTTGAGAGCTCCTTGCGGCACCGTTGCGTTTAAAACACCGTCATGGTACGCTTTGATATCTCCAGCAACGGAATCGTACACAAAAACAGTCATAGAAGGCGCACCAATAGGGGCACAACCTGTACATGTTACATCGGTAACAGGTCCTCTTAACATGAAGTTTCCACTTCCTGCTACACCATTTGTGAAACAGCGGAAACTTCCTGCAGAAGGATCACCGAATTGATAAAAGAGTGTACTAGAACTTGGAATGTTATCTGTCCAGAACGCAATTGTCCAAGATCCTGTTCCTAAGTTTGTGTCCCAGCCAGTGCTTACGTAGTCGGAAGAGCTAATTCCTCCAGTACCGATAAGTCCAGTTTGACAAAGCCCGTTTCCTCCTTGGGTCATTCCCCCCATGAGAGTGGCGGTGTTGGTCCCTGCTGGGGGCGTTAGTGCATCATTGTTTACAGTTGTTCCTGCTTGGTTGAATTTGTAGTAGAGAATTTCTGGCTCAGTTCCCTGAGAGAGTGTAATTCCCGAAAACAAAACAGCAAACAATAGAAAAACTAATTTCGTAGTTACTTGTTTCATAATTAGGTAAGAATTTTATTCGGGTGTAAAGATGAGACTATTTCGTGAGAGCTGAAAGAAAATGTTAAATTTTTAACAAACTCGTCTTAGTTCATTCGAAAAGGTGTAAAAAAGATGTGCTTCGACATTCGGATAACCCATTTCTTGCAAAACTGCAGCGTATTCAGAAACTTGTTTTTCGTCTTTGGCGCTCGGAATTCCCGTTTTGTAGTCGATAATGACAGTTGAATTGTCTTTTAGGATAACTCGATCTGGACGTAAGGTTTTGTCTTTGTTGAC
>JABXHO010000146.1 GCA_013373595.1 Flavobacteriales bacterium
AATGCGGTAAAAATCGCGACGAAAACAATGGCTGCTCGAGCTTCCTCGGAGATATCTCCGTCAATCTCAATGTCCCAACGTTCGTAGTTGTCCGAAAATACTGTTCGGATGGAACCGTCAACGTCTCCTGAAATATCCCAGCGTTCCATGTCATCGTTAAACACCGTTTTTATTCGATAGGTTTGACCGCCATCGCGAACTTCCCACTGTTCGAAATCATTCGAAAAGATGGTTTTTAGGGTAACATTTGATCCGATTTCCCATGAGTCCCAATCATTCGTAAAGGTCGTTCTAATCTGAATGGAACCGTATTTCCAGTTGTCCCAATCGTCGTTAAACGTAGTTTGAAAGGTCTTTCCGTCCCAATCCCAACGAGATTCATCATTGACAAACGTGGTGGAAAGTCGTTGTGCGTTCACAGAGAATGCACCAAAGAGGAGCAAGAGGAAAAGAAGTCGTTTCATTCGATACTATTTTATAGAACTATGTTTGTTTCCTTGTCGAAGCGCTTGTATGAAATCACAACGGCTAATACGGCAATTGATACCATCACTGCAAAACTCAAGCCAAGTAATCCAATGTCTAACGTACCAGCAATTAATTCTTTCGTAGAAAGAACGATATTCACAATAGGAATACAGGCTGTTATGGCGTTGAGTTCAATACCTGGGAAAAATCCAACCATCGCGGGAAGTACCACAATAATATTCATCGGGGTAATGATACTCTGCGCTTCCTTGAAGCTTTTTGCATACACAGCAATTGGAATCATCAGTCCGGCGAAGAATACAGTGAGAGGGAACAGCAATGCGTAGAGCATAATGATAAACGATGGACTTAATACGCCATGAACGACATTCAGAATTTGTGGATCTTTCACGATGTCAAATACCTGAATGGAAAGGAAAAGTCCGAGCAGGGCAAAGGTCGCGGCAAGAAGTCCCGATAGAACAACAACTCCCATCTTTCCGAATAGAATTTGCCATCTCGCCACAGGTGTTGTCAACAAGGTTTCGATGGTTCCGCGTTCTTTTTCACCAGTAAAGAGGTCGATTGCAGGATACATACAGCCAATAAATCCAAAGGCAATAAAGATGTAAGGCAAAAATCCTCCAGCGAGTTTTCCAATCATTTCTTTGGAAGATGCAACATTCGAGTACTGAATGTTCAACGGCTTAATTTGCTCTGCGTTGATGTCCAATGCCATGTAGCGCTCTTGCTTCGCAATGGATTCAATGGTTTCCAAATAGGCTTCCGCACGATCTTTCATTCCAATGTCTGTTGCATTGAAAAATACGGTAACTCCGGCAGGCTTTTTCATGCGCATCGATTGCTCAAAATCTGGACTTGGGAAAATCCCAATTTGTGCAGAGTCGAGCTTAATTGCTGCTTTCAGTTCTGTCGTGTCTTTGTACACGGTGATGCTCTTTTTTCCCAGATTTTCGGGCAAGAGTTCCAACTGTTGAAAGACGTAATTCTCTGGTTCCCCCACGATACCAATCTCAACAGTTTTTTCTGCAGCTTCTTTTGAAAAGGATTCAGAAACGGAAACAAATAGGGTGAGGATAATTGGGAAAATCAATACGGGAATCACCAACATCATAATCAATGTTCGTCGATCGCGAAGTGTATCTTTCAGTTCTTTTTTGAAGATGGTGAAAATCATGCGTTCTCAGTTTTTGTCTCGTTAACGATTCGAATAAATTCTGCTGTCAAATTCGGTGCTTGCATGTTTTGTCGAAAATCGACCATGGTTCCGCTGTGGAGCAAGTTTCCTTTGTGGATAATCGCAATGTCATCACATAGTAGGTCTACTTCACTCATAATGTGACTGGAAAAGATCACTGTTTTTCCTTCATTTTTACAATCACGAATAAGCTTGATGATGTTTTCTGCTGTAATCACATCCAAACCGCTGGTTGGCTCATCAAAGACAACGACCTCTGGATCGTGAATCATTGTTCGACAGATAGACACTTTCTGCTTCATTCCTGTAGATAGTTTTCCTATGCGTTTGCCTTGGAAGTCGTGCATGTCGAGCAAGGTGTATAATTTTTCCTTTCGCTGGGCACATACGTTCTTGGGAATGTCATACAAATCAGCAAAGTACTGAATCAATTCATTCGGAGTAAGTCGGGCGTACAACCCTGTAGATCCTGTTAAAAAACCAATTTTCTTACGCGCTTCACGTGGATCTTCACTCACATCAATTCCACATATTTTGATAGAACCAGAGCTTGGTTTGAAAATGGTGGAGAGCATTCGCATCGTTGTTGTTTTTCCTGCACCGTTTGGTCCGAGCAAGGAAAAAATGCGGCCTGGTTGGCAGGTGAAGCTAATGCCGTTTACAGCAATGGCCTTTTTCGCTGTTGTATTGAGCTCTTTCTGCTGTTGCTTGGAGAGCGAAAATTCTTTTCGAAGGTTACTTACTTCTATCATAAGGTTCCGTTTAAGATCACTTCATTTCGTAAAAATAAAGTATCAGCTAAAAGTCGTGATTTGTTTTCAATTGGAACAGGAATTTACAGGAGCGGAAGCATAGAGTTGTGAGTGTACCAAAACCAGTACTGGTGAAATTTCGATAAACCTATCAAAAGTCATTTTTTTTGAACAATCCTTCCCTTACCTTGTGAACATGAGAAATAGCTTATCCATTAGTGCTCTTGCTATAAGTTTCGTTTTGTTGCTTTCGGCGTGCAGCGAAGATCGAATGTCGTACACAGTAAAACGAGAAAAGATTGTTGAAGCGGTGTACTCAAGTATCAGTATTGAAGCAGATGAAACATATACGGTTACTTCGGTCGTTAGCGGCTATATTGAGGAATTCGCTGTAGAAATTGGAGATTCGGTAACCATTGGACAAGAGTTGTTCAAAGTGAGGGATGTGCAAGCATCTGCAAGCAGTTCAAATGCTGAGTTGGCATATGAAATGGCCAGAAGAAACTTATCGGGCGATTTGAGTTTACTGGAAGATATTCGCTTGAATATTGAAGATGCGTTTCTCAAGCGCCGCAATGATTCGATCAATCATGAAAGGAATAAGGCCTTGTTCAATAAAGAGTTGTTGACAGAAGTGGAGTTTGAGCAGAGTGAACTCGTGTTTCAACGCTCGAAGAATGCGCACATTGCCTTGGTGAAAAAGCTGCATCGAACGGAGAAAGAGTTGAAAACTTCACTGTCGCAAGCGAGGAATAATTTTGCGTCGAGCGCTTCTAGAAATCAAGATGCTGCTGTGCGGAGCAAAATAGACGGCATGGTGTACGACATTATGAAGGAGGACGGAGAGTTTGCCGCGATGCAGGAACCAATTGCGATTGTTGGATCGAGCACAGATTTTAAAATTATGATGCTCATCGATGAGGTCGATGTCGTTCGGATAAAGCGTGGACAAAAGATTTATGTTTCGCTTGAAGCATATCCAAATAGCACCTTTGAAGCGCACGTGACCAAAGTGAACCCAAAAATGGACACACGAACGCAAACATTCGAAGTGGAAGGCGAGTTTGATGTGGCACCTGAATCACTCTACATGGGACTTACAGGCGAAGGAAATATTGTGATTGATGAGCGGGAGAATGTGCTGACAATCCCACGAGAATTCTTGATAGGTAACAACAAAGTTGAGACGGAGGAAGGTCAGGTAAAGGTGAAAGTTGGTGCAAAAAGTTTGAGTCATGTAGAGATTTTGGAAGGACTCAAGGAAGGACAAGTAATCTTCAAACCTGAATAATGAAGTTTAGCGTTATTTTATCGATTTCAAAGACACACCTGATTTCTCGTAGAAAGCAGACGGTTGTTGCTGCATTGGGTGTCACTTTTGGGATTGGTGCGTACATCATTATGATGAGTTTCATGACAGGACTCAATGGCTTGCTGGATGGCTTGGTATTGAACCGTACGCCACATGTTCACTTATATACGGAAGAGGTGCCATCCGTGAATCAGCCGATTCACAAAGTGGAAAAATACAAAGACCAAACGAAGTTTGTTTACTCCGTAAAACCAAAGCGGAAACGTCCACAAATTCACAACGCCTTGCCCATTTTGGATATGTTGAAGAAACACCCGAAAGTGGCAGGAATAACGCCTCAGGTGCGGGCGCAAGGATTTTATTTGGCGGGACAAACACAATTAAACGCGTCCATTCTTGGCGTCGACGTACTCAAGGAAGCCGATTTGTACAATTTGAGGGATTACATTGTAGAAGGTTCGGTTCTTGATTTGGCAGCCAATGACAAAGGCATTATTATCGGTAAAGGAGCCGCTGAAAAGCTGTCGTTAACGGTGGGTGATTTGGTACAAATCGGAACGATTGAGGGAGAAGTATTTCCGCTGAAGATTGTTGGATTCTATCAATCTGGATTAGCTGACATCGATGATATCCAGAGTTATGTTAACTTGAAAACAGCTCAACGCATTATCGGAGAATCGGCGGATTACATCACGGATCTCAATGTAAAATTATTGGACATGAAGAATGCTCCAGCGATGGCGAAGGACTTGGGAAAACAATTCGATGTGGCTTCGGTAGATATTCAAACGGCAAATGCGCAATTCGACTCAGGAACAAGCATTCGTAATATGATCTCCTACGCGGTGTCCATTGCGCTGTTGATTGTTGCAGGTTTTGGAATCTATAATATCTTAAACATGCTGATTTACGAGAAGATGAATGATATTGCCATTTTGAAAGCAACGGGTTTCTCCGGGAAAGATGTGCGCAGAATCTTCATTAGTCAGGCGGTGATCATCGGGTTCTTTGGCGGCCTTTTTGGACTGGTCTTGGGTTATTTGGTTTCGTGGCTCATTAGCACAGTGCCATTTGAATCGGAAGCACTCCCTACACTGAAAACAATGCCCGTCAATTTTGAAACGTCATTTTACTTTATCGGAATGATCTTCGCCATGGTGTCCACATTTTTGGCGGGATACCTACCTTCGAAGAAAGCAGAACGCATCGATCCCGTAGAAATAATTAGAGGTCAGTAGCTATGATTCCAGCATTAGAAGCAAAAAATATCAATAAATACTTTCGAGAACCAGTGAATTTTCACGTCTTGAAGGATATCTCCTTGCACATTGATCCAGGTGAATTCACGTCAATTATGGGAAAGTCGGGGTGTGGTAAATCTACCTTGCTCTATATTTTGTCTACAATGGATACCGATTATGAAGGAGATTTGTTCATTAATGGACAGAACGTGAGTCAGCTGAATACGGATGATCATGCGCACATTCGCAACGAAAGCATTGGCTTTGTTTTTCAATTTCATTATCTCTTGTCAGAATTTAGCGTATTGGAAAATGTGATGTTGCCTGCCAAGAAACTCGGGAAGAAATCATTTGAAGAAATCGAACACGATGCAATGGAAAAGCTACGCTTACTCGGAATTGATGATCAAGCATTAAAACTGTCAAGTCGAATTTCTGGGGGACAAAAACAACGCGTAGCCATTGCTCGATCACTCATCAACGATCCTGTTATCATTATGGGAGATGAACCTACAGGAAACCTGGATAGTAAGAATTCTGATATTGTATTCAATATCTTTCAAGAGTTGTCACACGAACAAGGACTTTCCCTTTTGATCGTTACGCACGATGATGATTTCGCTCATCGAACGGATCGTATTATCACCATGGAAGACGGACGGATAATTAGTTGAAAATCGACTACTCGCAGATTCTTCCTTTGTGAACGCCACTGTGGAACATGTCATCAATGCTCTTCATGTCTTCCAGTAAGGCTTGAGAAGGTGGAGTGTTCTGAAGCTTGTTCAAGTCCGGTTGCCCCGCATCGACCCATGCCGTATACCAAATTGATCCAACAGCTAAAATGGCAGCACGCAAACGACGCTCAACCATGCCATTCATACGTTTATGGTATGCTTGCGAAAATTCGTAGGAATAGACTTTTATTGTCGTGTTTCCGCGACGCTCGAAGCTATACTTTTTGTCGGGGTCCATTTCTGCCGTCAGGTCGCGCTCGATTTGAAGCACTGAATCTACGGCGTAATGTGAGCCTTTCACTGCCTCCCAAATGTATGGTCCGAGCTTTTCGACGTAGGCTGCTTTCCCAATGAAATAATCGTAGTTTTCATCGTTGATTTCAACCAAACGACTTTCCCAAAGTCCGTGAATCCCTTTTTGATTGGTCATCTGACCGTTGTAATTTTCTGTTGTGTGCAACGGAACATGTGCATCACCAATATAGTGACCAATGTCTGCCGAATATTTGAGTATCAAATCAACATTTTGGCTTTCGAAGGCGCGTTGCAATCGATACTTCATCACTTGGATGTGCCATGGAACAATTCCATAGGCTTGAAGCGTGTCTTCCGTGTATTTTTCCACAGCATCATCCCAACGTTGCGGCATTACTTCGAACGGATCTTCTCCGTTTTTTACATAATGGTCAATATCGATGTAATGACGTTGTGCTTCGCCATCTACCGCATATCTCCGTTTATCGGGGTCTACCGAATGTTCTGTCAAAAACTCAATATGCTCTTTGTAAAAGCCGAACATTTCCTGCGGAAGTGTAAAGGTGGCAATTCGATTAATGCGTTGATGACCGAAAAATCCCCATTTCTTTCGCGTTTGGCGATCTTTTGTAGTAGAGGCAATCAGAAGTACTGGTAAGATAACCAGCAAGGTCCATTTATAGTTTGACAAGTTTACCATCTTTTAATATCGGGATCACGTTGGTTTGATTTGGAGTTAAGCAGTACTTAATGTCCTCATTCAAATTCAAGTTTTTTAACCTTCTTCGATGCGAACTTGCCTTCAAAAACCCCATGTAGCGGTCCCATGCTGAAAGATACAAATATTTTGCCGCAATTGACGAGTCTTCATCTGAGGTGAATTGTCCTGTGGAGAGTAAGTATTCTGAAATGGCTCCTGCACAAATCGTGTCCTCCAAATTGAATTTATCTTGCCATCCTGAGCACAGGCAAAGGGTGTTTTTATTTTGTTCAACAAGCCACTCACACAAGGCGTCAAGGTTATTCAGTGATCCAACGACAACCGTTTCAGCACCTTTGGCGATGTTGAGCGCCTTTGTTCCGTTCGTTGTCGTTAAAACAACTTCTTTATCCTTCAACTCATCGTTCATGTATGAGTAAGGCGAGTTTCCAAAGTCGAACCCTTCAACGATTTGTCCTTTTCGTTCAGCTCCAACCAAGTATCCTTTGTCCTTGTATTCTTGAGCTTCCTCGATTGTCGATACGGGAATAATCGATTTTATTCCATTGTGAAATGCTGCGCAGATAGCAGAAGTTGCTCTCAAAACATCAATAACAACAACAATTTCGTATTCGTCTTTAAAATATTCGTACTCCCCGGGAGTGAAGCACACTTCAATATGTTTACGATTGTCCATTCGGCAAAAATAGTGAAACTCCAAAGTAAATCAAGCGCTTCGTTTGTAGGAGATGTATCGTCCCCATCGCGCACTCGTTTTTTCGAAGAGTAAATAGAAGACGTAGGCAGTTGCGTATGAAATGAAAATGGCACTCACGAAAAGAACAATTTTTAGCCATAATTGATCCACGTGACGAGCGGTGAAGTACAGAAATAAACCACCCACAGCCCCATGAATGAGATAGAAGCTGTACGATATGTCTCCTGCAAATTCAAGCCATTTTGATCGAAAAGACACGAAAGAAATAATTGGGATGAACAGAACGGAGAGGAGGAAGTAACTTACTTTTTGGTTAAGGTAAAAATCTGTAATTCCAATAAGGACCAACAGGAATAATTCTATCCAATGCATTCGTTTTTGATGAAGTAAATACATCGCTATTCCTATTGTAAAATAAGAGCCGAACTCAACAAGGGTTCCTTGCAAGTCAAAATAAATGTTTGCGATAAGGGCGGCAACTCCCAAAGCAAGTAACCACGGGAATGGAGCTTTTCGAATCAAAGGAAAAAGCAAGCCGATGAATAAGTAGAATTGAAATTCAATGGCGAGCGTCCAAAAAATGGGGTTGTACCATGCTTCACCAACGAAGTTCGCGCTCAATGTAACGTTGGCCAGTAGCTGACTCCAGCTAATTTGAATGGGAAGTCCTGCATGAAGCTGAAAAATAGTATTGATGGAAAGAATGAGTAGAATGCACGCAATTAGTGGAACGTGCAGTCGGATAACTCGCTTGAGTAAAAATCGGGGTAAATCGGAAAGTGCGTAGTGATTGCGTTCCAAGTGTAAAAAGAGCACATATCCAGAAATGAGGAAGAATACGCACACAATTCCAGGCATGTAAGGCCCAATGGTAGAAATAACGGGGTTGTTCAGTTCGAAAAGAGTACCGTGTGGACTGGAAAAATACAAAAAGTGGTACAGCGCCACGATGAGGGCACACGCACCGCGTGCAATATCCAGAATGGCAATCTTGTTCTTGGAACCACTCATCGAAAGTTACTGGCTAATTGGTTTCAAATATTTTGCGTCCACCCAGAATGTCGCGAAAGGAAGCAAGGATGCGATCCAACTGATGCCCATTTTCTGAATACTCCATTTCTGTTGTTTTCCAACAAAATACACCCAGAGGATGTACGCAATAAACAGAACACCGTGTGCCATCCCTACGATTTTATTGGGCATTCCCATTTCGTACATGTATTTCAAAGGCATGGTTAAGGCGAAAAGCAAATAAGAGATTCCCTCCATAATGGCGAGCATTCTCAACTGTCCTACTGTTGTTTTGATGTTCATTTGTTCGTTTCTTTTTGCTGTTTTTGTTGCTTTTCGAGAGCGAATAACTCGTCGCGGAGTCGCGCAGCTTCAATGAAATCAAGCTCTTTTGCTGCGGCTTCCATTTGTTTTCGTGTGTATTTGATCGAATCTTCCAACTGTTTGTCAGACATATATCGAACAACAGGATCTTCCGCAATGGCTTGTTTGTCGTATTGCGTGTAATCAGTTGGACCGTCGCCATCTGCCACCTTGGTTGAGTTCAGAATGACTTCAGTTGATTTCTTGAGTGGAGTAGGAGTGATTCCGTGTTCTTCATTGTACGCTTCCTGAATGCTTCTTCGTCGCGCGGTTTCGTCAATGGTTCTTTGCATCGAGTCGGTGATTTTATCAGCGTACATGATCACCATTCCGTTCACGTTTCGCGCAGCACGTCCTGCTGTCTGAACGAGTGAGCGCTCATTCCGTAAAAATCCTTCTTTATCGGCATCCAATATGGCAACAAGTGATACTTCAGGAAGATCGAGTCCTTCTCGCAACAGGTTGACACCAATCAATACATCAAATTCGCCTAAACGGAGTTGGCGTAGGATTTCGACACGTTCAATGGTATCGACTTCCGAGTGAATGTATCGACAAGGAACGCCAAGACGATCGAGGTACTTTTGCAGCTCCTCAGCCATCCGTTTCGTCAGCGTTGTTACGAGCGTTCGTTCATCTTTGTCGCGACGAATCTGAATTTCTTCGATGAGATCATCTATCTGGTTTTTACTCGGACGAACTTCAATGAGCGGATCCAGTAATCCCGTTGGACGAATTACTTGCTCAACAATTACTCCTTCCGATTTCTCAATTTCATAATCGGCGGGAGTTGCCGAAACATATATCGTTTGATGCAACATCGACTCAAATTCTTCGAATTTCAAAGGTCGGTTATCCATCGCTGCTTGAAGTCGGAAACCGTAATCTACCAAATTGGTTTTTCGAGCGCGGTCACCACCGTACATTCCTCGCACCTGAGGCAAGGTAGCGTGACTTTCATCCACGATCATGAGAAAATCATCGGGGAAATAGTCAATTAAGCAGAAAGGGCGTTGACCAGGCTTTCGATTGTCGAAGTAGCGCGAGTAATTTTCAATTCCAGAACAATACCCCAATTCGCGAATCATTTCTAAGTCAAATGTCGTTCGTTCCTTCAATCGATTGCTTTCTTCGATAAGTCCTTGCTTGCGGAAACTTTCCACTTGAATGCGCATGTCTTCACCAATTTCTTCAATCGCACGCTTCGTTGTTTCTGGACTTGTCACGAAGATATTCGCTGGATAAATGGAAATGTCTTCGTAGGTTTCAAGTCGATCGGCTGTTTTTGGATCAATGGCAGAAATACCTTCTATTTCATCGCCCCAAAATTCGATGCGTAGCGCATGATCGGCGTAAGCCAAATGGATATCAACAGTATCACCTTTCACACGAAACATTCCGCGTTCAAAGTCTGAATTAGCTCTTGAATACAGATTCTCAACGAGTTGAAATAAGAACTTGTTTCTTGAAATGACATCTCCTTTTTTGATGTGGATGATGCTCTCCTGAAATTCATCAGGATTTCCAATTCCGTAGATGCACGAAACCGATGCAACCACAATCACATCTTTTCTCCCCGAAAGGAGGGCGGAAGTGGCAGAAAGACGCAACTTTTCAATCTCGTCATTGATTTGCAAATCTTTCTCGATGAAGGTTCCGGTTACAGGCAAATACGCCTCGGGCTGGTAGTAATCATAATACGACACGAAATACTCTACGGCATTGTTCGGGAAGAATTGCTTGAATTCTCCGTAAAGTTGAGCCGCTAGGGTTTTGTTGTGTGCGAGAATGAGCGTTGGACGCGCAATCTCCTTAATCACATTTGCTACAGTAAATGTTTTCCCACTTCCCGTAACTCCGAGTAGCGTTTGGTGAGCAACATCATCCTTGATGCCTTCCACTAATTGTCGAATTGCTTCGGGTTGATCGCCTGTTGGACTAAAGTCAGAAACCAGTTGAAACTCCATCCTACAAAAATACGAATTTAACCACCTGAAGAGAATCAAAGTACTATCTTTGGTGACCTTAGAATTTGTTCCATGGATTATTTGCTCTTATTACTCGGTTTATTGGTGCTCATTGTCGGAGGTGAATTCCTTGTGAAAGGTGCGGTAGGATGTTCCTCAGCCTTCAAAATTTCGCCCTTGGTGATAGGAATGACGGTTGTTTCTTTTGGAACATCGGCGCCTGAATTATTAGTGAGTTTACAAAGTGCTCTGGATGGAAATCCAGGAATTGCGATCGGAAATGTTGTAGGTTCAAATATTGCCAATATTGCCCTCGTTCTGGGGATTACCGTCATTATATTCCCCATTATCGCGGAACGACAGACAAAATTCATCGACTATCCAATGATGTTGTTGGCGTGTATTCTGTTCTACGTGTTTGGTCTGGACAATGTCATTGAGCTGTACGAAGGAATTATTCTATTCGGAATTCTCGTTGCATTCACGACGTATTTGGTGGTCAATTCCCGAAGAAAAACGAAAAAGGCGGAAAAAGCACAAGAAGAAGAGGGTGATGGTGAATACACAGATGCGTTGAAATACCCAATCTGGAAGTCCATCGTTTTTCTTTTGATTGGTTTAGCGGCCTTGTATTTTGGGTCTGAATGGTTCGTAGATGGTGCAGTTGGTATCGCGGAAGTACTGTTAGAAGGAAACCCCGATAAAGAAAGTATCATCGGGGTTACAGTTGTTGCGTTGGGAACATCAGCGCCAGAATTGGTAGCTTCCATTGTAGCCGCAGTTCGAAAGCAAAGCGATATTTCCGTAGGAAACTTAATTGGTTCGAACATCTTTAATGTTTTCGCAGTTATTGGAATTACCGCGATTGTGAAACCAATTGAAGTGTCTGATCAAGTACTCAATTTCGATATGTACTGGATGCTGGGTATCATGCTGGCAATGATTCCAATTTTACTCCTCGGTAAGCGAATTGGACGTGTGAAGGGTTTTCTCCTTTTCGGAAGCTACGCAGCTTATGTGGCCGTTATTTTGATGCAAATCAAAGGCGTGCTCTAGCGGACAATCATCCGTTGATAGCCCAGAATTTTTTCGTTTTCAAATAGCTCAATCAAATAGATTCCTGATTGTACGTTTGCTTCTATCTGATCAGAAAAAGGCATACGTTGAAGGATTTTTCCAGATAAATCGGTGATTTGAACATGAGTTGCTGTCAAATGATTTGGAAGCTCAATTGAAAATGTTCCATGATTTGGATTGGGATAAATTCGTCCTACTTCACTTTCTACATCGGATAAACTATTTGTGTTATCCAACACGGTAAAGCTTTCTTGCATGCTCATTGTATCCATGTAGTTGCAGGTAGCAGTATCGGTAGATTGATACGCTACAAAGTTTATGTCAATGATTCCTGGAGAAAGTACACCAATATCTAGCGTGTCGTAATAGGTTTGAGTTGCAGTGAGCATTCCGCTGAAATAACATGCTTCAATGTTGATCGTGTTTCCATTGATCGTGTGATTACTAGAAAGAAACATACCTTGGTTGGGCGTTGTAACGGTTGTTACAATTTTCACGTCATCCAAACTCGTTGGAACGGCGGGAATAATTTCAATGTTATTGACGTATGGGCAACATTGTGCTCCTACGAAAATTGGTGCTAAGACTAGAATAAGTGTAAAAAATGTTTTCATCGGTTTTGTGTTATAATGATATTCATTAGGATAATGCTTTTCAGAGCAAAATGGTTGCATGAACAATGAAAATTATAGGAATTCGTGCGTGTTTTTGTCTTGTTTCGACTAAAATAACACCAATAAGCCATAAATGGCTAGCTGAATAATGAAGAGGATAATGCCGTACATAAAGGCCGATTTTCCTGCTTGGAACAGCTTTTTCAAACCGAGCCGAAGTCCGATAGCGAGCATCGCGGCTGTAAGAAAGATTTTTCCAGCAATTTTCAAGTAATGAACGACTTCTTCAGGAAGCTCAATGAAAAATGAAAGAACCGTAATTCCGAGGAATAGCCAGAGGTAAAGTGGTAGATTAAATGAAGCTTTTTTATCCGTTCCTTTCTGTCGATTGACAACGTATCCGTACAAAATTACCATGGGTGAAAGCAGCGCGACACGAACCATTTTAATCGAAATAGCGGTATCTCCAATGAGGTCGTTCATGGCATATCCAGCGCCAGCAACGTTTCCTACGGCATGCAAACTTCCGCCAATGATAAATCCTTTCTGGTGATCATCAAGCTCAATGTATGTCAGTGCAACGGGTAAAATAAACGTTCCGAGCGCACCAATTAAATTGACAACCGCAATAGCGATTCCTGCATCTTCTTTGTCCTCTGAAATGAATGGAGAGGCTGCGGCAATCGCTGAAGATCCACAGATAGCCGTTCCAAATCCAGTTAGAAGTCCGGTACTTCCTTTACAATTGAGTAATTTATGGAGAAAGATGGCGGCTGCCAGAACAAGTAGAACGCCAATCACAGTTTTGATGAGGAAAGGAAGTCCCATTGCGGTCAAGGAAGAGGCGGAGATGCCAAACGCAAGCATAACAATGGAAACCTCCAATAGTTTCGATCCTGCATATTTTAAACCGTTTCCGATCTCCGTAGGAAGCTTGAAAACATTTCCTACCACAATCCCGATGAGAAGTCCCAACATTACACTATTGAGCGCAGGAATGTAGTCTGCAACCACATAGATTCCAATGGAAGGGATAATTACACCCAAAATGCTCAACAACTTCATGTTCTTCATCAGAACGTGAAATTACCAACTCTATCTTAATGAAGGGTGACATAGGTTACTTTTAAGTAATTTTTATCAAGACAATCGTCCTATCGACTTCCAAAGGATAAGTCCTCGGCAAAGTCCAACAATTCCACTACCTTTGCGGAAATATTTCAATAGGATGAAGATTTACAACAACATATTAGAGACGATTGGGAACACGCCATTGGTGAAGTTAAATGCCTTAACGAAGGATGTAAAAGCGACTGTTTTGGCGAAAGTTGAAACAACGAATCCAGGGAATTCTGTGAAGGATCGTATGGCTTTGAAGATGATCGAGGATGCGGAAGCAGCTGGATTAATTAAGCCTGGAGGAACAGTAATTGAAGGAACATCTGGAAATACTGGAATGGGATTGGCGTTGGCGTGTATCATCAAAGGATACAAACTAATATGTGTGTTGAATGATAAGCAATCGAAGGAGAAAATGGACATTCTTCGTGCTGTTGGAGCAGAGGTAGTCGTGTGTCCAACTGCTGTGGAACCAGATGATCCCCGTTCGTACTATTCTGTTTCAAAACGATTGGCAACAGAAACACCTAACTCTTGGTATGTAAATCAATACGATAATTTATCCAACCGTACGGCTCACTACGAGCAAACAGGTCCAGAGATTTGGGATCAAACAGACGGTAAAATCACGCACTTCGTTGTTGGTGTAGGAACAGGAGGAACGATTTCTGGAACAGGGAAATACTTGAAAGAGCAAAATCCAAATGTGAAGATTTGGGGAATTGATACTTACGGTTCTGTCTTCAAAAAGTACCACGAAACGGGAGTGTTCGACGAAAACGAGATTTACCCATACATTACAGAAGGTATTGGTGAAGACATTCTTCCGAAGAACGTAGACTTCGATATTATCGATCATTTCGAGAAAGTAACCGATAAAGATGCTGCTGTTTACACGCGTCGCTTGGCAAGAGAAGAAGGAATTTTTGTTGGAAACTCAGCAGGTTCTGCCATCAAAGGTGTGCTTCAAATGAAGGACCAACTAACAGAGGACGATGTAGTTGTTGTATTGTTCCATGACCACGGAAGTCGTTACGTTGGGAAAATGTTCAACGATGATTGGATGCGCGAACGTGGATTCCTCGAAGAGAAAATTACGACAGCAGGAGATTTGGCATCGAAGCATTCAGATACACCGTTGGTGACTTTGTACGCGGAAGAGCTCGTGTCTCATGCAATTGACAAAATGCGTCAGTTTGGAATTTCTCAAATTCCTGTGCTTCGCGATGGTAAATTTGCTGGAGCAATTAACGATAATCACGTTTATCAATTGTTGGTGGAAAAGCCAGAATTGCGCGACACAGCGATATCAAATGTGATGGACAAGCCATTGCCGGTAGTGAAGGAAGATGCTTCTATTGAAAAAGTATCTAAACTTATTGACAAGGATACGCACGCAGTATTGGTTGAGTTCAGCGATGGAAGCTTCCACATTGTAACGCGCCATGACTTAATTTCTGCGATTGCATAAATGTCGGTGTACCGAGATCAAATGAATCAGAGCATCAGCTTGAATGATGTTCCAAAGCGCATAGTGTCGTTGGTGCCTTCTCAAACTGAATTGTTGTATCATTTGGGAATGGAAGACGAGGTGATTGGAATCACGAAGTTTTGCATTCATCCGCAACAATGGTTCGAGTCGAAAGAGCGTGTTGGCGGGACAAAATCGGTGGATTTCGAAAAGGTGAAAGCCTTAAATCCTGATCTGATTATTGGTAACAAGGAAGAAAATACCAAAGAAGACATCGAGGGATTGAAAGCACTAGCTCCTGTCTGGATGAGTGATATTTATTCCTTATCTGATGCGCTGGAAATGATTCAATTGTTGGGAAACCTGCTCGACAAGCAAGTAGAAGTTGAAAGGCTAATTTCTGATATTCAATCCGAGTTTTTGTCGCTTCGCAAATATGTGAACAATCATGAACTGATTGGAAAATCTGTGGCTTATTTCATTTGGTATGATCCCGGTTTTTTAGCAGGAAAAAATACCTTCATTGATGCAATGTTGTCAGAGTGTGGATTCGTGAATGCAAGCAACGAAGAACGGTATCCTGAAGGTGATAATGAAGCGCTGCAACCAGATTATGTGTTTTTGAGTTCAGAGCCCTATCCATTCAAGGAGAAGCACTTGGAAACATATCAAGAAAAATTCCCGAATGCGAAGGTTGTTTTGGTGGATGGAGAGATGTTTTCGTGGTACGGTTCTCGTTTGAAGGAGGCGCCAGCATATTTTCGAAAACTCGTGGAAAGATTAGTTGAAAATCCCTAAGTTGAGTACTAAAAGCAAGGTTTCGTTGAGTGCATTTCTGTCTTTTTGAAACTGGATTTTTCCGTCTAAATCGGCTGTTTTATCTCCGTTCTGCTCAATACTAAATTCCGACGATTCAATTCCTGAAAGAAAATGCTCAGCAGCATTGTATTCGGGGGACATGGATAGGAAACGAGCAAGCATTCCGCCATTACGAATCTCAAGTAGTTGATTCATGTTGCCTTGAATTTTTAGCAAGGCGTTGTCTTGTTCGTCTGAAAGCACATAGGGCGATTGCCCCAAATAAATCGTTTTCGAATCAATTTGCTCATAGAAGTAGGTTTTACCCGCAAACTTAAAGGAGTTTAAGTCCAACGAATGAATGTCTCCTGAGGCGGCTAAGGCGATTAACGGGATACGGATTTGCATGTTCTTCTCGAATCCATAGATACCGTCGAAATGGGGCAGAACCTTCAGCGCTTTAACTGGAGATGGTTCAATGTAGTGGTAGTTTCCGCTAACGTACGTGATGCGCGGGAAGTTAATCCCGATTCTTTTCATACTGGTTGTCCAGGTTTCGTTGATGCCGTCTGGAACAAATTGCGACTGAATACTGAGATCTTCGTGCTTCAATACTGGATAGGCTTTTGATTTAGCGTAAACGAAGTCTGCGCGGCCCTTAACTGTTAGGTTTTCTTGCTCTAAAATCAAGGCTAGTTGGATGTCTCGGAAAGATCGCGTTCCATTATTGAGCACGTATTCATCCTTCCAAAATGTGACGTAAGCTTGCTTATGATCAAGCTTCTTGAGGTCGAAAGATGACGATGACTCTTGTAGGATCTTGTTGGCAATCTTGTTCAAGCTAGTTGCTTTCAGCGGTGAACTATTATTGTCAAAGATGAGTAGCCCCGTTCCTTCCTTCGAAGCGTAACCAACTCCTACTTTTGACTCTTTCTTGAGCGTCTTGTCAAACTGTTCTTCATCAGATAGATTCATTAAAACACCCAACAATTGGCAGTTTTTTTCTTGGAAGGTGAAGACATAAACAGTTGCCAAGACATCAATTCCATACGATGCGTCACTACCATCATCGCCAGTCAAGTAATCCCGATATTTCGGTTCAAGTTGATCTTTCAAAACAACTTCTTCAAAAAAGGCGCGGATAAGTGCTTCGTTTTCCACCTTCAAAACACTGGTGGAGTATTCCGGAATATACATTTCATGATGAGAAACCTTTCGAGCGAAAATCCCCTGTACGATGAAAAATACCATCCAAAGCATTGCAATCAAGATGACTGCACTCAGGACACGAACGATTTTTTTCTGGAATAACATCGAACCAAAAGTACACGATATTGTTTAATCATTACCTTTGGTCTATGAGAAAATTCGCACAATTTCTTTTTAGAACCTTTGGATGGAAGATTGACAAGAACTCACCACAAGGAGTAAAAAAAGCTGTGGTCGTAGTGGCTCCGCATACATCCAATTGGGATTTTATTATTGGTCGCTTGGCATTTGCTTCGTACGGAATCAAGGTTCGATTACTGATTAAAAAAGATTTGTTCTTTCCACCATTAGGTTGGATTTTAAAAGGAATGGGCGGAATTCCAGTGGATCGCAAAAAGAACAATAACATTACGGAATTTGCGGTGGAACAATTCGAGAAGAACGAAGAAATGTTCATGGTGTTCACGCCAGAGGGGACGCGTAGCTACAATCCAAAATGGAAAAAAGGATTTTACTATATCGCAAGAGAGGCAAAAGTTCCCATTTACATGGCCTACATTGACTACGAAAATAAAACTGGTGGATTCCACGGTTTGTTTGAACCTACGGGAGATATTGAGAAGGATATCAACTTTATCAAAAGCGAGCTGAAACAGTATAAAGGAAAGTTCCCTGAGAATGGAATTCGTTAGTGAATCAACCTAAAATCTAACGGTCGAAGCTAGCGTTTCTTTCCTACTTGTCCTGTTCCGCGATTAAATCCGTATGGACAATGTCTACATCCGCTTTTACAGCAGTACCCACGTTTCAAGTGATACTTTTCAGTAAACACAATGTAACCATCTGGACTCGTGTAGTAATCCTCTTCGGCGAGCTTATCGCGCCTCGAAAAACCGGACATATCATCTGACATACTGCAAATTTAATGGATATTTGTGGGGAAATTGGTGTAACATGGATGTAAAACGATCGATACTTCAGGAAATAGAAATTCAAGAATTCAAGAAACGGGGGATTTCGCTCTTCGTGAAACGAGATGATTTGATTGATCCCGATATTTCTGGGAATAAATGGAGAAAGTTGAAGTACAACATCGCCTTGTGCGAATCCAAAAAGAAAACTGGAATTTTGACATTTGGTGGCGCCTATTCGAATCATTTGGTGGCAACTGCGGCAGCTTGTCAGCAAGCTGGATTGAAAGCAATAGGGTTGGTTCGAGGAGAAGAATTGAATGTGGAAAGTAACTCGACGTTGAAGCGCTGTGCTGAACTTGGGATGGAGCTGGTGTTTATCTCTCGGGAAGAATATGCGATTCGAAATGATAAAGCGTATCATGAAACACTCGGAGCGGATTATCCAGAATATCAATTGGTGCCTGAAGGAGGGGCAAATTACTACGGAATGGTGGGGTGTCAGGAAATCCTGTCTGAAATTGATGTTCCTTTTGATCATGTTTTTGTCGCGCAGGGTACCACGACCACGAGCTGCGGCATTTCTTTCGGATTGAAAGAACATCAAAAAGTACATGTTGTTCCTGTTCTCAAAGGATTTGATTCGCTGGGGGAAATGAACTCAATTCTATCCAAAACGGGAATCGATAAGGAAACAATTGAAGAGTTGATGAGCCGCGTGGAAGTGCACGACGAATTTCATTTTGGTGGTTACGCAAAGCATACACCAGAATTGATTGCTTTTATTCGAAAATTCTATGATCAACACGGACTAAAACTCGATCCAATTTACACAGGAAAAGCAATGTTTGCCTTGCTGAAAGCGTTGGAGTTACCCAAGTACGATAATACAACAGTTCTGTTTATTCACACAGGTGGATTGCAAGGAATTGAAGGTGTCGAAAAGCAATTAGGAGAGAAGTTGTTCGAATAAAAAAAGCGCACTCCGAAGAATGCGCTTTTTTGCTAAATTTTAAATGAAATCCTTATTGTTTCACCATTCGAATTGTTTGTGTTCCAAGTTCGTCGGTAATTGAAATCAAATAGATTGCATTATCCAACGAGGAAACATCAATAGAGGAGTTGTTGTTCACATCAAACTGACTGATAACAGCTCTTCCGTTCAAATCGAATATTTTCAAACTTGCATTGCCTTGAATTCCTAGGAATTGAACATGATGATTCGAAGGATTCGGGTAGGCGGTAATGCTACGAAGTTCATTCTCTTTCGTTGACAATTGGTTGTCCGCCATGTAAACGTCGAATGTGTTTCCACAAGCATCTGCGTTTTGAGCGAAGAATGTGCGCAACGTTTGTCCGTGCTCGAACAAGCGATTAACACTGTTCTCCGGTGATAAGTTCTGTGTGTCAACACCCACAACAAAGGCTTTTATTTGAACGATTGTATCGCTTGTTGTAAAGTCTCTTGGACCAGATGCGCTTGACATTCTGCGGTCGCCAGGAGGATTCATAACAGTCGCTTCCGAGTAATTGTTTCCGTGATCAATACCTCCTGAAGTATAGAAAATGGGATCTGACGTTCCAAAATAATCATGTCGAACATCTACACCGTTTATCGTTTTTGGAAGCCCGTTGAGATCCAGTCCTGACATCAAAAAATGCCATTGAGCCAAACTATTTGGGCCGATTGCTGTGTTTGTATGCATGTAGGATGATTCCATCGTGAAAAATTCATTGTCAGCAATAGCATCACCGAAGCCAATTCCATTTGACGTTGGATAACCAGGCACCGTAGTTGCATTGTCGATCCCGTCTTCTTCCAATTTTACACCTTGTAAACTGATCAATCCTACGGCTGGAATCGTGTCTTGGAATCCGATGACCCCTGCGTTGGTTTCATCTAGTTGATCTCCGTTGTATGCATACGTCATCCCGAGTTCTACATTTGTTCCTACGTAATCGTCACCGTAGAAGCCAATATCGAAATCCACGTAGTTACCGGAGTAAGTGTTTTGCAAAGGGAAGTCACGAGCGAATTCATGGGTGCGAATAAATACAGTGTTTTCAATCGCTTCTTCCGAATCACAATCGAACGTGAAGTAGTACTGGTGTGTCTCAATGGATGAGCTGTTCACAGCATTCGCATGATGGTGATAGATATTCAAAAGGCATTGCTCTCCGTAAATAGCAGGATAATCACCAAGCTCTGGTTCGTAGGTTCCGTTTCCATTTTGATCAATGAACTTAGCAAGATTCGCGGCTTGACCTTTTGAAACATCACCATGAGCAGGCCATTCACGAATTCCGAAAGGAATTTTATACGCTGGATTGGCAGCAGTGATTTCAAAAATGTGTGTCTCAATCATTTCTTGTGTTACGTAATATCCACGATTGTACTTGTCCATTACTTCCGATGTATAATCTCCAGCATTTGTATACGGACCAGGCACCATTTCTGAATTGTACAAGGTAGTTGTTCCTTTTAAGTCTCCGCCTGCTGTTTCTCCAATTGTGTTGGTTCCAGCCGCGAAAATAAGTGATCGGAAGATGTTGTTTTGGTGGAATAGAAAACCAGCAGTAACATTTGACAATTTCGTGAAGCTTTTTCCAAGGTGATTCACATTAAATTGGATTTTATCCGATGATAAAAGCTGATCGTATTCGATGAAATCAGCAATGTCGCTGGTTAGGTCATCGTAAACGATCGCTATGGAGCTACCATTTGAATTTAAAGCGACTCCGTTTGTATTTACATCTGGGCTGTATGATGACTCAAAACCGATCGTATATTGCTTTCCATTCACATTGATTTTACTCGTAGGGAAACACCGCGTTTCTTTTTGACTGATGATCGAGTTACTGGCATCAATATCGAAAATCATTGGGCGTGGTGTTCTGCTCGTCCATACTCTAATCGCATTATTGGGAAGAGCGTAGATTTCTGATAAACCAGCTGAGATTCCTGTAATTTCACTAAGTGTTCCAGAGGTTAACGTAGTTAAGTTACCATCTAATCGTTTGTATTCTCCATTATTTCGATTCAGAACAAAGAGTTCTCCCGATGATGTTACTGTTATTGATGGGGCATTAAGGAGTGCACCGCTATGACTTGTTGAAATGTAGCTGTTAACACCTGTTCGCTTAATGATTGTTCCTTCAAGGGCAAGGTATTCTTCGTTTCCGTCGATGATCAATTCTGCTTTTATACCATTTTGACTGAGACTTCCTACGTAGGTTGCACTTGCATCTGCTTCTTCAGAGGATAGCGCAGTACTGGACATTGAGCGAGAAACGCGGTGAATTCCAGATCCGCTCACGTCTGCTAAGTAAGTGATCAGGCTGTCTCCCTTGGCTACAGTTCGAGTTCCTCCCTGTCTGTAGAGACCACTTTCCATAGAATAATTGCTAAACGTTCCCGTTGTAGGATTAACGGAGATATAGCTGATATTCATCGTACTTGATCCTCCAGGGCTTAATACGCAAAGCGTGACATCTCCAGCGGCGTTTAAACCAACTCCACTTAGATTGTAGAAATTTGAAATATCAAAAGGGCTGTATTCGAATTTTCGATAATTACTCGTTTCTCCGCTCTCATCGATGTCAATGAACGTAACGCGCAGAGTGTCGCCAGAGCTTTCTCGAACACTAATTATTGAGGTTTGAGTTCCGTCGTCGATGATTGAACTGTTACGCAGGTTATTCGTTTCGCCTGCATAAATAGAGCGAGAATATTGACCGAAAGATTGAAAAATGGTGAAGGTCAATACGAATAGTAGTAAAGTTATTTTCATATGTAAATATAGATTGAGTTCTCTCTCAAAATTAGAAGAATTATGAACTTGAGTGAGCACAGATTTTAGAACGGCACGAAGTATTGCGTGTTCAGTTGCAATTATTAGGTGAACTGTAAAAAAAGGAACCTATTTGAGTAAATTAACGAGTTCTACAGCCTCTTTCACGTCATGAACTCTCAATATCGATGCGCCTTTACTTAAAGCAATTGCGTTCAAAGCGATTGTTCCATTTAGGGCTTCTTCTGGTTTGATTCCGAGCTTTTTGTAAATCATCGATTTTCGCGAAAGTCCAGCAAGAATAGGTAGGTCGAATAGGTGAAATCCTTCCATTTTACGCAGTAGTTCATGATTTTGCTCAATTGTCTTGGCAAAACCAAAGCCTGGATCGAGAATGATATCCTTTACCCCCGCACGTTTCAAATGATCAATTTTCTTCGAAAAATAGAGTGAGATGTCTTTGAATAAATGGTCGTATTCGGTGAGTGATTGCATGGTGGCTGGAGTTCCGCGCATGTGCATGAGAATATAGGGAACCTGATAGCGTGCGGCAACAGACACAATCGAAGGATCAATCTCAAATCCACTTACGTCATTAATGATCTGTGCACCCGCTAGAATTGCTTTTTCCGCAACTTCACCTCGAAAGGTGTCAATGGAAATGAGGATGTCCGGAAATGATGACCTAAGCGCTGTAATCACAGGAACTACGCGATTGATTTCTTCCTCAATAGAAATATCATCCGCGCCAGGTCGAGTCGAGTAGCCGCCAATATCAAGAATGGCTGCTCCCTCAGAAATCATCTTCTTCGCTTTCTCAATGGATCCTGAAATCGAAATTTCCCGACTTCCTTCATAAAAAGAATCAGGCGTTACATTGAGTATTCCCATCACCAAAGGGACGGAAAAATCTACCAATTTATCACCGATTCGAATGCTGCTAATCGAACCAAAATTTGTATCTTCCACGCTTGAATTTTGCATCATAAATCAGATGAATAAAACCAATACTGAATACACAAATGTAATCAATGTTTGTCGAGATCTTTTCTCAAAGAAAACAAGCGATTACGGAACGGCTTGGCGCATTTTGAGACCGAGCTCATTAACCGATCAATTGTTTATCAAAGCACAACGAATTCGAACGGTCCAAGAGACTGGCGAAAATAGAGTCGGAGAAAAGATTGAGGATGAGTTTGTTGCGATTGTTAATTATTGCATCATGGCGATTATTCAGCTGTGCGAAAAAGATTTGAAAGAACTAGAGCTGCCCGCAAATCAAGCCGTGGACTTGTATGAGAAATATGCTCAAACGGCCTTTGAATTGATGGAAAAAAAGAACCACGATTATGGCGAAGCTTGGCGCGATATGCGCGTGAGTTCACTCACGGATTTGATCTTACAGAAAATCTTGCGGGTGAAACAAATTGAAGACAATAACGGGGCAACTTTGGTAAGTGAAGGTATTGATGCAAACTATTACGACATGATGAACTATGCGGTGTTTGCACTCATTCATATGGGAGTAGGGCAAACGAAAACTGCATGAAATATACCGCAACAATAGAAGGGAAATCCTTAGTATTCAACATTGCATTTGTTGTTGTTAACCTTACGGGACTGGGATTCTTTGTTTCGGGTAATCTCCATCCAAATGATCTGTTCTTTTACCTGGGCATTGGCTTGATGGCATTGTCTACAGCGGGAATGATCATCTTCAAAGGAAGGTTGATGATGTCTAGCGTGGCGCGAGTTCTTGTAGGTGGACTTTTCATCGTTTCGGGCTTGGTAAAAGCAAATGATCCACTCGGATTTTCTTACAAATTGGAAGAGTATTTTCAAGATGGAGCCTTGGCGTATCGAATCAAAGAACTGTTTGGAGCTCCGGCCTTTTCGTTGGAATTCTTCATGGATTATGCGCTAGTCATTAGCATCATTATCTGCATCGCAGAGATTGTTTTGGGAGTATTGACCATTATCGGAGGAAAAATAAAATTGGTTTCCTACTTGATGCTAGGAATGATGCTCTTCTTTACTTTTTTGACGTGGCATACGGCAAATTGTGACAGTGAAGCCAAGTTTTTAGACCGTGATACCTACGTGATTTCAAGCGCTGAGGCAGCGAAGAAATTAAAGGAAGCTGAAGAAGGAAAGGTGAAAATTTTCCTAAAGACATCAAGCGAGTTAGTGGTCGATGAAATGAAAACTCCACAATGTGTTACCGACTGTGGTTGCTTTGGTGATGCACTAAAAGGTTCGGTCGGACGATCACTCACTCCTCAAGAATCGCTCTGGAAAGATTTAATTCTATTGTACTTGGTGATTTGGATTTTTGCGGCTCAATGGATCATCAAACCGAATACAATCCAACAAAATTTGGTCTATACAGTGACGTCTTCCTTGGTGATCGTGTTCTTTGCCTGGGTGTTTGGGTGGTATTTCCCAATTTTATTCGGTGTAATTGCTATTCTGGGAGCGTTATGGGTTCGACGCATAGGAGGAAAACTCTTCGGGAATTACTGGGGGAGCGCTCTTTTCGTGACCATTCTCACATTTTTGCTCGTTGGTTTTGTCCTACGATATGCGCCACTGAAAGATTATCGTCCATATGCGATTGGTGCCGATTTGAATGCAAAGCTGAATGATGGCGAGAAAGGTGTTTTTGAAGATGCTTTGTTGTACAAAAACAAACGAACAGGAGAGGAACGAACGTATTTAGCGAGTTCAAATGAATACACGGAATCCAACATCTGGGAGAATAACAATTGGGAATTTGTGAGTATGGTGAATCATACAGTGAAAGAACCGATTGATGCTTCCATTCAAGATTTCTATCCTTTCATCAATACAAAAGATCTTTCTGAGGCGGAGTTGAAATTGGACTTCGTTAGCAATAAGGTGGTTGAATCCAATGCGAGGTACGTGCGCGTGCGATCGGTAGAAGATGAGGGGACAAAAGAAGTGCTTCTCAGTAAATTTAGTACCGAGTTGTATCCATCCGAGAACTATGAAATTCTCGATACAATTGAAATCACACAGGTTGAGGAAAAAGATATTTCCGTACGAGATGATTTGTTCAGTCAAAAAAGAATCGCTATTCTGGTGTCGAGAGATTTGACAAATGCCAATTGGAACGAAATCGATCGAATCAAGGCGATTGCTGAACAATGTGAAAAGGAAAAAGTACCTTTCGTAGTTATTGCGAATGCTACGCGACAAGAAATCGATTCCTTCCGTTCGAAGAACAAGTTCAATTGTGCAGTCTTTTCGATGGATCAAATTGAATTGAAAATTATTTCCCGTTCAAATCCAGCTTTGTTGGTGTTAGAAAAGGGAATCATCAAGGAGAAATATTCACACAGAATGATCCCGACAGGAGATCGTTTCAAAGAAAAACACTTAAATAACTAGTATGGCTCAAAAAATTGTAGCAGGAAATTGGAAAATGAACCTCTCTGCAGGAGAAGGGAAAACGCTCGTGTCGGAAATCGTTGCGGGTGACAGATCATCAGATGTAGCTGTCATGGTTTTTCCTCCTTCATTGTACGTTCAAAAACTTTCGGAAGTAGCGAAAAACGAGATTTCAGTAGGTGTACAAAACTTCAATCCAAATGAAAGCGGAGCCTTCACAGGCGAACTGGCGATTTCTCAAGTGAAAAGCGTAGGGAGCTCCATCGGGTTGATTGGACACAGTGAGCGCCGTTCTCTTTTCGGAGAATCGGATGCGTTCCTGAAATTGAAGGTAGATGCAGCAATAGCCCAAGGTTTTCAATTCATTTTTTGCTGTGGAGAGCCATTGGAAATTCGTGAGGCTGGAACGGAATTTAACTACGTTAAGAATCAGTTGGAAGCAAGCTTGTTTCACTTATCGGCTGAACAAATGAAGAACGGAATTATTGCCTACGAACCAGTTTGGGCGATCGGAACAGGAAAAACGGCCACATCTTCTCAGGCTGAGGAAATGCACGCCGAAATTCGATCGTGGCTCACGGAAAAATATGGAGAAGATACCGCACAATCTGTTTCAATTCTCTACGGAGGAAGTTGTAACAACAAGAACGCTAAAGAATTGTTTGCCTGTCCGAATGTGGATGGAGGGTTGATTGGTGGCGCATCGCTCAAAGCAGAATCATTTCTCGAAATTATAAATGCATTTTAATGGAATCACTCGACACACTTGAACTGACACTGAAATTGACACCAAAGAATCCGTGGAGCGAAATTCTCGTGGCAGAATTAGCAGAACATGGCTTTGACGGTTTTGTAACCACAGATGATGGACTTCAAGCATACGGAAATGCATCGATTGATGCGGAATCAATTGTAAAGGAATTGTCTGTGAGTACTTCAGAAGAAGTGAAGTGTGAGTGGAGCGCGAAAATTATCCCTCACCAAAACTGGAACGAGCAATGGGAGAAAGATTTTCATCCTGTATTCGTGGAGGAGTATGCAACGATCTTGGCTCCTTTTCATGATGAAAGCTTAGGGAAAGGAATGGTTGTTCGAATTCAGCCGCAAATGTCATTCGGAACAGGTCACCATCAAACTACGTGGATGATGACAAAAGCATTGTTCGAGCTGGAAAACATGCCCAACGATGTGCTCGATATGGGAACAGGAACGGGAGTGTTGGCGGTAATCGCTGAAAAATTGGGGGCAACGCGAATCCTAGCCATCGATATCGAAGAATGGTCGGCGGAAAATGCTCGTGAAAATGCACAACTGAACGAGTGCAAGCACATCGAATGTGTTTGGGGAGATCGGGATAAAATCGATGGACACGAGTTTGGATTAATTATTGCAAACATCAACAAGAATATTTTGAAAGCGCAAATGGAAACCTACGCGCAGGCCTTAAAGAAAAACGGGCGACTCCTACTGAGCGGTTTTTTCTCAACAGATGTTGATGAACTGGTAACTTTTGCCAATGCTTTCGGTCTTACACTAGAAAAGCAATTCGCCAAAGACGAATGGGCAGGATTGCAGATGATTAAAAATTAATGGAGTGGATGTAACTTCGGAGTAACCGAAGGTTATATCTTATTGGTTGGAGAAATCCTGTAAAAATTAAAAACGTTTAGGATGAAACGAATGAAGTGGCTATTTTTCTTAATGATTGTACTTTCAACGAATTGGGGCTGGTCTCAGTCTTTTCCCAGTTCACGAGAAAAGTTTGTTAAGGAGTTTGAGAAACAATTGAACGAATATGGAAAAGGCGATTTTCGCGATTTTGCGAAGGATGAATTTCCAAATCTTTTGTTGGAAACATCCGATGTACCTGATGAGTATTTCAACCGAATGGTGCAAACATGCAATGCCTTCGAAGAAAAACGCTTGAAAGTATATCCGGAGATTTACAATTATGTTTTTTCAGTAGCCAAATTCGTCCAAACGGGGCAATCCAAAGAAAGCTACCAAGCATGGCACACGGCAGTGGACAAGCAATTGGACTCACGAAATGTTAAAAAGATCAAGGATTTCATGGAGTTTTCCGCGGGCTTCCTGTCAGTGGGAATGATTTCCGAGTCTTCCAATTTTGCTTGGTTCTATTTGAATGGAGATTTTGAAGTAGAATACGATAAAAAGGTGAACATCAAATTGATGAATGGTAATTTGGTCTGCCGAGCGATTAGTAACTCTGGAAAAACACGGGGGCAAGCGGTCGATAGCCTTGTCGTTTATGGAACTTCTGGAGATTTCGACCCTGTTTTGAAGAAATGGGATGGAGCAGGAGGAAAAGTCGACTGGCAAAAAGTGGGATTGGATGGAAACACAACCTACGCAACATTAAGTAATTATAAGGCGTCTCTGAAATCAGCTTCATTGCGAGTGGATACCGTTTCAATGACAACACCTTATTTCTCAAATCCAATTAAAGGCTCCTTGTCTGAGGGATCTTATAAAACGATTCGAGAGGAAGATAAAATCTATCCACAATTCCTATCATTTAAAAAGGATTTGGTCATCAAAGATATTGCTCCCGAAGTTGATTATGTTGGTGGATTTTCAATGAAAGGGGAAAAATTTATTGGTGCTGGAACTGCGAAAAATCTAGCGTCAATTACGATTAAAAAATCAGGTGCTCCGTTCATGCAGGCGCGTGCTCAGGAGATTTTTATTTCTCCCAAGAAAGTTTCGGTTAACGAAGGAAAGTTGTCGCTATATCTTAGTTCTGGAGATTCTATCTCGCATCCAGGAATCAATTTGGATTATGATTTGGACAAAAAGGAAGTGCTTCTAATTCGTACCCGAAGAGGAATTGGTCAGGCGCCATTCCAGGATTCTTACCATAAGTTAGATATTTATGTTCCTAAGATTAGTTGGGAGATTGGAGGAGATGTGCTTGGCTTTACCTACGATTTTGGAACCAGTCGCGAGCAACGTGCTGCCGTTTTTGAATCGCAGGCGTATTTCGATGCTGAATTATATGATCGTTTGCAAGGTTTAGAATCGGTGCATCCATTGGTAGCACTTTCAAAGTATTCGTACAAATATGATAAGCCTGTCATGACAAAAGGGGAGGCGGCATCGGCTTTAGGACGAGCAATTACGCAAGTAGAATCGACCTTATTATCCTTGTCGAGCCTTGGATTTATCAGTTATGATTCGGATTTAAATACAGTAACGATCAACCCAAAACTGGAAACCTTCGTAAAGGCGAAAATTGGAAAAATTGATTACGATAACATCATTTTTACCTCAGATTTAAGAACAAGGGAACTGCAAGGGTACTCTCGTGAGGAAATCGAAAAAGATCCTTACCTGAAAAATTTGGATGAGCTCTTCAAAAAGCAAAACGAAGAACGACGTCTCATGAAGAACTTTGCGGTGCTGAATTTGGCAACCTTGGAACTAGACATGGAAGCCGTAGATCGAGTAGTCATCTCTGCGAATAAAAATACGGTGGTTTTTCCTGAAAATGGAAAGGTGAAAGTGAAGCAAAATCGCGACTTCGTGTACGAAGGCTGGACGAATGCAGGTAAACTAGAAGTTGATGCAGCGTTGGCTTCCTTCAATTATGATGAGTTCAAAATTAAACTCCAGAAAACAAATGAAAGTCTCTTCCGTGTTCGTCCAATGGATAAAACACATGGAACGAAAGGAATTGCAATGAAAAGCTCTTTGTACGGTGTTACGGGAGATATTTTTATTGACGATACGGACAACCGCGCAGGAATCAAGAAAGGAAAAGAAGACTTCCCGAAATTGGTGGCGGTGAACAAATCGAAAATCTATTACAATTCAGACGATATCTATCGTGGCGTCTACGACAGTGCACGCTTTTATTATACGGTCGATCCATTCGAAATGGATAGCTTGAATATTTTCGAGGAGGCGAAGTTGCGATTGGAAGGAGAGTTGGTTTCGGCGGGAATCTTCCCGAAAATTCGTCAGGAATTGAGAATAATGCCTGATTACTCCTTCGGATTCTCCATGATCACGCCAAAAGGTGGATATACTTTCTATGGAACTGAGGCGAAATACGATAATAAGATTGTATTGTCTAACAATGGATTGCAAGGTTCAGGAACCATCAATTTTGTGCACTCAACATCGAAATCGAATATCTTAAGCTTCTTACCTGATTCTACTGTCGGGTATGCACAGTTCGAGAACAAGAAAGTTGCAACTGGAGTTCCTTTCCCAGATGTAAAAGGTGAAAAAGCGTACATCACATACGTACCGAAACAAAACGTATTGAAGGCCGCATCTACGCCGCAAAGCGATTTAGTTTTCTTCGACAAGGAAGCAGAGTTGCGCGGAATGGTGACCATTCGACCTGAGGGAATGCGCGGTAACGGATTGATGACCTTCAAAAATGCCAATTTGATATCCAAAAACTTTAAGTACACGAATGTCGATGTAGATGCTGATACCTCTGCCTTTAGATTGAAAAACGAAAGCACGGATGTTTCGGAAAATGCCCTGGCTTTTAAATCAGATAACGTCAAGTCACACGTGTCGTTTAAAGATAGAATAGGTCAATTCTATTCAAACGAAGGAGAATCACGAGTGGATTTCCCTGTCAATCAATACATGGCGAAAATGGATCAATTTAAGTGGTTCATGGACGAGTTGGTGATTGAAATGGAGAAAAAGGACGATGCAGATGTGAGTATTGAAGCAGGAGTGGACTTGGCAGGTTCGAACTTCTTCTCAACGCATCCAAAACAAGACTCGCTCAATTTCCGAGCACCACGAGCACGATTCGATGCTAAAACGAAGGCAATATATTGTAGTAAGATCGATTACATTGATATCGCCGATGCGCGAATTTCGCCTGACAGTATGAAAATTACGATTCGTAAGAAAGCGAAAATGGATGTGCTGAAAAACGCAACAATCGTGGCAAACTACGTAACGAAATACCACCGTTTCGAACGCGCAAATGTGGAAATTACAGCACGTAGAGCGTATACGGCAGAAGGAGAATATCCATACTACGATGTCGATAGTAATGTGACGTACATCGCCATGAAGAACATTGGACTCGATACTTCGTATCAGACGCGTGCTTCGGGTAAAATTTTGGCGGAACAGAACTTTAAGTTGAGCAAAGAGTTCGATTATTACGGAGATGTAGCGATTCGTGCTTCGAATCCATTGATTTCCTTTGCTGGAGCAACACGAATTAATCATGGATGTGATAAATTCGACAGAAACTGGATGGCATTTAAATCGGAAATCGATCCGAGAAACATTCAAATTCCGGTGGTAAGCGAAATGAAAGATTTGGAAGGAAATCCAATTTCCGCAGGAATTGTTTGGCGTGATTCCCCAACGGTGGATAGTATCTCGTTGTACCCAACGTTCTTGTCGGCACTCGTAAGTCCTGACGATCCGATTGTGATGACCTCAAATGGATACTTGCAATACGATAGTGGATCGAAGGAATTCCAAATTGCTTCGAAGGATAAGTTGATCAACCGTGGCGAAAAAGGAAATTACATTGCCTTGCACACAGAAAGTTGTTCCATGAATGGAGATGGTGTGATCGACCTCGGAATGGATTTCGGCGATGTAGAAGTGGAAACCGTAGGAATCGTTAATTACAACCAAACGACTGGAAAAACGGATATGAACATCACTGCTCGAATCAACATGCCTGTAGATAAAGGAGCGATGCAAGATGTGGCAGATCGAATCAACGCAATTGAAGGTCTGCAACCAATGGATTTCAATTCAACGACCATCGAGAATGCCTTGGTTGAATGGGATGGAATTGCCGCTGCAGATAAGTTCAAGGAAGAGTATGTACAGGAAGGTAAGGTGAAGAGATTACCAAATGGACTGGAAAATACCATGACGATTACAGGAATTCGTTTGAGCTCTTACGACAGCGAAAGAAACCCAGAAAGAGGGTTAATCACGAATGTAGAATCGGCAGTGCTTGTTGGAATATATGGTAAACCAATCATGAAGTACATTCCACTCAAAGCCTTCTTCCAACAAACGTATTCTGGAGGAAACAGCGATGCATTCACAATCTCGATGAGCATTCCTGGAGGAGGAGATTACTTCTTCAACTACAAGATGGAAGGCAAAAAAGATGGAACGCTGAATATCCTCACTGGTGACGGTGAATTCAGTGCAGCAATCAACGAGATTAAAGAGGATAAACGAAAAAAGCGTAATTTCAACTACCAAATAACAACGAATAGTGTGTACAAAGCACAGCTTATGCGTTTGTTTGAAGAATAACTCCCAAACTTGAATGCCTCGGGTAGATGCAAAGGTTTGTTGGATACTTCAAACCTTTGCACAATGGCAAATTGAACCTTTTTGGGTGATAGACGTACACAGCTAAAGTGACAAACAAAGTGTATGAGTTCTCAGTGAGAACGAAATATTAGTGAGATATAGTCAACATATCCTCCATGTTCTTTGTCTCGTTCTCGTGGCCTTTTCAAGTTGGGCACAATCCGAGAGTGAGGTAAGGGAAAATGCCGATAAACTCTTCGAAAATGAGGCGTATGTCGAGGCAACGCCCCTTTATTTGCAGTTATTGAACCTGTATCCAACCGATCCTGAAATCAATTTTAAGTATGGAACGTGTAGTTTATTCAATGACGATAAGCAGAAGAAGGATGCGATTAAATTCTTGAATGTAGCCACGAAATCGCCAGGCATTGATCCGCGCGCCTACTACTTCAAAGGAAAGGCACTCCATTTGAATTACCAGTTTGATGAAGCACGGAAGTTCTACCAAATTTATCAGGATAAACGTGCAGCTCGAGATGATCGATACGATGTAGATCGTGAGATTGAAATGTGTCGCAACGGGAAAAAACTGATGATCAAATTCACAGACATCGTTGTTTCTGAAAAAACGCAAATTGAAGATGATAAGTTTTTCCGCCTCTATAAAGACATGCAGAGCATCGGAGGAGATATTCTCGTAACAGAGCGCTTTCAAAGTAAAATCGATAAGAAGAGAGGTCACATTCCCATTGTTCATTATCCAAAAGGAGCCAAAGCGGTTTACTATTCGAGCTATGGCGACAATGGAAAAACAGGGTTGGACATCTATGTAAGAAAACGCTTGCCCGATAATTCGTGGGGAGAACCCTATCGTTTGCCAGGAGAAATCAATACGGAATACGACGAGGATTTCCCATACCTACATCCGAATGGTCGCTACCTTTATTTTAGTTCAAAAGGACATAATTCAATGGGGGGATTTGATGTCTTTATGGCACGTCTAAATCCCGATAATGGTCAGTTTCAATCCATCGAAAATGTTGATTTTGCAATTTCTTCACCCGACGATGATTTGTTCTATGTAGTAGATGCTGAGTACCAAAACGCGTACTTTGCTTCTTCACGCCAAAGTGAACAGGGAAAGTTACACGTCTATCGCGTTAAAGTGATCCGTATTCCAATTCAAGAAGTTATCGTGATGGGAGATTTCGTTTCAGAAATCAATCCAGAAAATAAAAACATGACGATTGAGATTACGTCGTCTAAAACGGGATCAGAAGTTGGGAGTGTTGTTACGAATGAAGCGGGAAAATACTCTTATGTGTTTCCAAAAGGTGGAAAGTACGATCTGGTTATAAAGATTGACGGCTTGGAACCGATTTCAAAAACCATCGAATTACCTTTCTTGGATGAATTTCGTCCGCTCAAGCAGAAGGTGATTCATTACAGCGAGAATGGCGAAGAGAAGGTGAAAATCATCGATTTATTTGATGAAGATGTTGAAGGTGGAGAAGAATTGGTGGCTCAAGTACTTCGCAAGAAATCAAAGTTGGAAGTAAACATTGATGAGTTTGATGTAGATGAACTCGAACGCATCGAATTGGAAGCCAAACGCGATGAATTATTGGCAGAGCTTGGTTTTCAGGGGATGACTATTCGCGAGGTGCAAAATCAGTTGGCCGAGTTGGCGGAAGCAGATACCAAGCGAGCGGAACAGGTACAAAAGTTAAATGGCGGTATTTCTGAAGCGTACATCGCGCTTTCAGAAGAAATAGAGGAGATCACGAAGCAGCGAGATGACTTAATAGCCAAGGCAGAAAACACCAATGATCCGGCTCAAAAATACACGGCATTACGGGAAGCGCAAAAACTGGATGCAGAACGGTCTAATCGCTTGGCGCAAGCTGAAGGATTGAGTGATTTAAGTGGAGAGGTAACACGAAAATTTGGAACTGGAGATCCTTCCAATAGTGAAATGACGCAAGTGGAGCAAGCGTTCAACCAATTGATCGAAGAAGGGAAAGAAGAAGAGGCCTTGACGTATCTCGCTCAGCAAAAGGAAAAGATTCAAAATACGCGCGATAATTCTACGGAAGGAATGGTCAACAAATTGGTCGAAGAAACGATTGAGCAACGCGCTCGACAAGATGAATTGGCCGATCGAAACAAGAAGAATAATCGTGAAATAGAAATCGCTGAGACGCGCTCGGAAGAATTGAACAGCAAATTGCTGGACGCCAAAAGAAAAGAAGCAGCAAAGATTCGTGAGGAACTGGCTGAACTCGAAAATACGATTACCCTGTATGAAAAAGAACGCGATTACAACCAGCAAGAGATTGTAGACATCAGCAAGAAAATAGCAGTGCTCGACGCTCAAGTTGATGTTATTCAGAGTTCTGGAACATCTGTTATCAAGGAAATTGATCAACGGAAATACGAGGAAGCACAGGCGGCAATCGCGGC
>JABXHO010000058.1 GCA_013373595.1 Flavobacteriales bacterium
ATGATGATAACGATGGTGTGCCAAACGAAAAAGATGCTGAGCCAAATACACCTGCAGGGGCAGTTGTGAATTCAAAAGGAGAAGCGGTTACCGTACCATTGGATACAGACAACGATGGTATTGTTGATGCATACGATATGTGTCCAAATGAGAAAGGCGTGTTTTCTACAAACGGTTGTCCTGATTCCGATAACGACGGAGTAATGGATAGCAAAGATCGATGCCCGAATACAGCAGGACTCGTAACTGAGAATGGATGTCCTAAAGTCGATGAGGAATCAAAGAAAGTATTCGACGAAGCGCTTCACGGAATTAACTTTGAAACAGGTAAAGACGTGATCAAGGCATCATCATTCCCTGTACTAGATAAAGTTGTAGATGTTATGAAGAAACATCCAGAATTTAGTTTGGATATCGCTGGACATACGGATAATGTGGGAGCGCCTGAAAAGAACCTTGAATTGTCAAAAGATAGAGCCGTTGCGGTTAAGAAATATTTGGAAAGTAAGGGAGTGGCTGCTGAACGAATGAATGCTAAAGGGTTCGGTCAAACACAACCGGCTGGTTCAAATGATACGGAAGCAGGAAGGGCAAATAACAGACGTGTCGAGTTTATTGTTTTGTTCTAACTTATTTTTAAATTCGAAAAGTATAGAAAGAGGCTGTCCTAACAAGGCAGCCTTTTTCCTTTTTATCTATTGAGATAGTCCCCAAACTTTAGACAGGAAAATGAACATTCTTTATGGTATTTTCCTGAATAGAGAAGACTATAGAACAAGTTTCTTCCAAAACTAAAAGCTAATATAACTATCGAAACACATGCCAATTACCTCTTGAAGAATTGTCATCTAGATAAATGTAGTGCCGCAACATTTTCTTTGAGCATTAGAAGGTGTATTCGGACTCCTTATCTTTTCTAGCTCCTAACCAAAATGAGCATTCTAACACTGCCAAAATGCTCAAATTCCAATTTGATATAGGCATACAACCTTCGTATCTTGAATAGGGTTAAAAGAGGGTATTTAAACGAAATCGATGAAAATGAAAAATCCTTCTATGTTGGCTTTATCGGAAAAAACAAAACCTTCGATTTCTCGAAGGTTTCATTATTCATTTGTGCCCTCCTGGAACTCGAACCAGAAGAAATTTTATTTCGGAAGAAGAAAACGAATCGGGAAGATGAAGTTTTGAGGTAGACCAGGTCCGTAGAGAGAGTCCCATACTATAGAAAAAATAGGAATGTATAAAAACCAAAAAAGCTCCAGTAAAAACTGAAGCTTTTTGTGATCCCCCTGGGGCTCGAACCCAGGACCCACGCCTTAAAAGGGCGTTGCTCTACCAACTGAGCTAGGAGATCGTTTCGCAATCGCGAGTGCAAATATATGCACTTATTTCATTCTGACAAGGGAAACAGACGACTTTTTTTGAAATTTTTAATCGAACTAAAACAACTCGAATTCGTATGTTATAGAAATACATTAGAAATCAGTAACTTTAGAGATATGAAGCGGATCATCTTAGTCGGATTTATGGGTGCAGGAAAATCGACATTGGGCAAAAAAGTGGCCAAAAAAATGAATATTCCCTTTATTGATTCGGATCAGGAAATAGAAAAACGCCACCAAAAATCCATTGGAGAGATCTTCGCAGAGCATGGCGAATCCTTTTTTAGACATCTCGAAATAGAATTTATGCACTCACTCGAAGACAAAGAGGAATTTGTTTTGGCGACTGGTGGAGGCATGCCTTGTTTTGGAAAGAACATGGAGATATTGAACAAGCTTGGAACAACATTCTATTTGGAGCGCTCAGCTAAGGAGCTAGCCAATCGTTTGATGAATGCCAAAACACCACGTCCACTAATTGAAGGCTTGGAGCAAGAAGAACTGGTCGCGTTTATCGAAGATAAACTAAGTCTACGCGAAGAATATTACCGCGCAGCGAATGTTGTATTAAGCAGAGGAGAGCAAACGGCAGAGGGAATCGCCGAATTTGCTAATCTTCTTCATCCTCATCTCCAAAAAAGCTGATACTACCACCACGACGTTCATTTTTCATCAAGAACGAATGAATGATTGTACTCAATACCATTACGAGCAAAGCAATCTTATCAAAACTGGTTGTATCTTCTCTAAAAAACTGAAAACTCAAGTAGAAAATATTTAGCCCGAGGTAAAACACCACACCACCAATAATGAAATAGACAAATTGTCTTCGTTTTCGGTACAGGAGAATCAATCCAAAGAAAATAACACCCCAGCACAACACTCCAACACCGTGTACCACGTTCAAACGAGAAATGAAGTCCATAGGTTCAAAGCCTAATTCAACGCCACGTGCTGCGATAATTTTTTCTACCTCAATGCCTTTTATCTCCGTAATCATCTTTCTAGATGAGATAGCGATGTAGCCAATTAAATTCCATAGCATGAAACTCAACCAAATCACAAGATTGATATAAAAGGTTAAGCGAGTGAAAATATCAGGCTTCCGCTTCCCGAAGATAAGGTTTCTGAGTCGGACAAGAATCGGTTTCGGACTCTGAAATTTCGTTTTTTTCTCGTTTGCCTCAGCAGTATGTTCGCTATACGTATTATCCATGTTAGTCGACTACTACCACGAGATACTTCGAGATTTTCCAGAATTCAGTAACGTCTGTTATCGTAAGTGTTGTTTTACCGTTGGCACTGCTCAATTCGTATGATCCGGTTGGATGAACAGTTACAAAACGAGCACGTTCGCCATCCATAGAAATCACCTTTTTGTTCTTCGCATTGATTTTAGTGAAGTAATCGTCGTTGAATTCGTCCTTCAATTCGATTTTCTTCCCAATACCGATGAAACCGTTGCGTTTTTCAATTACTCCATTCGCTGAAAGTTCTTTTTCAGAACCATATGCATAATAAACAGTATTGATTTCAGACTTCAATCGATCTACTTGAATGGCTTTTTCCTGATAAGCATCGAACAGTTTCGAATACTCGCTGTCCAATTGATCCAATTCACTCTGCAATAAATTGATTTGTTCATCTTTCCATTCGATATCCTTCATCAAACCATCGATCATCGTTTGGAGTGACTCAATTTTGAACTTATTCTTGTCTAATTCTTCGTTCAACTGTTTGATTTTTAGCGCATTGTCCTCACGCATGAAGTTAATTTGACGAATTTGTTCCAACACCCACTCCTTATCGTCGGGAGCGAACTCTGGGTTCGAAGTCAAATCTTGAATCTCTCTACGGCGAATTCCGATCGCTTCGAGGTTCGTCTGAATCTCATTAAAGAAAATCAACGACTCATTAATTACAGAATCCTTTAACTGATTGTCGAGCTCCAACTGATCAATACGGTTTTGTAATTCTACAGTATCCACAGAATCTGTATCTGTTGTCGCGTTGTTCACATCCTCCTTACAACTTACGAGGATCATGGAGGTGAGGAATAAAAGGGAGAGAAATTTGGGCATCTTTTTTGCTATTTGGTACTTGCTTACATTAAGCAAATTTTATCTTTGAAGGAAAATTACAAATTTATGTTGAAATATTGGACGAGTCTGCTCATTGCCTCCATTACTTTTATTGGTTTTGGACAAGAAGTGAATTATAAATTGAGAATGGAACAACCTCAGAACCATTATTTTCAGGTCGAAATGACCGTAAATGATGTAAAAAGTGAGGAAGTAGTCGTAAAATTGCCTGTTTGGTCACCTGGATCATATTTAGTGCGTGAATTCTCGAAAAACCTGGATCTCGTGAAAGCGGAAGACGATCAGGGGAAATCACTTGAGGTAAAGAAAATCTCGAAAAATGCCTGGAAGGTAACAAAGCCAAAAGGAGCCAATTTCACAGTGAAATACGAAGTATATGCATTTGAGTTAACCGTTCGAACAAGCTTTCTCGATTTAACACACGGATTTGTAAGCGGACCGAGCGTCTTTATGTATGTGGATGAGTTGAAGGAAAAGTCTGGAAATCTGGAAATTTTCCCTTACGAAGGATTCTCAAAAATCACGACAGCCTTACCAAAAGCAAGTGAAGGAGTTACAAGTGATGGATCAGTAAAGTATACGTATAAAGACTACGATCAATTGGTAGATTGTCCAATTGAAATCGGAAATCAGGTAGAATTTGACTTTGATGCGGCAGGCGTGAAACACCACGTTGGAATTTACGGAGCAGGAAACTTCTCTATCGATGATTTGAAACGTGATATGGCGCGAATCATTGAGGCAGCAACAGAAGTATTTGGACAAAACCCAAACAAAGATTACACCTTCATCATTCACAACGTGCAAGACGGACAAGGTGGATTGGAGCACGTCAACTCAACAACTTTAAGCGTGAACCGATTCACATACAGCGGAAGTGAATACATCAAATTCTTATCCCTTGTGGCACACGAGTATTTTCA